>JABDKS010000716.1 GCA_013002105.1 Pirellulaceae bacterium
AAGACGACTTTATCCCAGGCTAGTATCCGGCGACGTGGTTATTTGCAAACATTCAGCATCCGCGTCCGCTGCTTGCCTTGCCGCTGGGAGGATGGCCTGCTCAGTTGACGCGGTCGGGGCAAACGGACACGCGATTTGTCGGGCCGACCATCGATTCAATCAACGCGATGGAGCCGTTTCCGCGATCGAGCGTAACGTGGGACTGTTTCCACGGATGACGAATATTCGATGGTGACAAGGCGAGACGTCCAGGCGTTCTACCTGACGTTACGGTAAACCCCCTCTGAAATCCTACTTCTTTATTCCGCCTTCCCCGCCAATGGCACGCGTACTCCTTGTCGAAGACAGCCCGACCCAGGCCGCAGATATCGCGGCGCTGTTGGAGGAGGCACATCATGAAGTCCAACATGTTCTAAACGGCAAGTTAGCCTTGCTCGCTCTCGAAGACGACTTGCTGGATGTCGTCGTGACCGACTTGCAGATGCCCGAGATGAACGGGCTGCAACTGGTCGAGACGATCAAGAAGGAGTTTGCACACATCCCCGCGATCTTGATCACCAGTCAGGCGAGCCAAGATCTTGCAACGCAAGCGCTGCAACGTGGTGCGGCTAGCTACGTGCCCAAAGAAGAGATGCGATCGCTGCTTAACGACACAATCAAGGACGTCTTGGGAGTGATCCGTGGCGACGGCAGTTACGCCAAGTTGCTGGCTAGACTGACCAAGAATGCGTACGTTTTTAAACTGCCCAATGACGGGGAACTGATTGCCCCTTTGGTGAATCTGATCATGCAGGTGGTCGCGGGGCTGGAAACGCTGGGAGGTACTGATTTGGTTCGGTTGGGTGTCGCGATCGAGCAAGCGGTGATGAACGCCATGTATCGCGGTAATCTGGAATTGACAAAAAACGAGGCTCCATCGCCAAGGGCCGTGTCCGATCACCCCGAAAAGTACCCTCGCGTCAAGGAGCGTCTGACGACAGCACCCTACAAAGACCGCTTGGTCTACGTCGAAGCCTTGGCGACCAAAAAGGCCGTCCGGATTGTGATTCGCGACGAAGGAAAGGGATTTGACACGTCCATTACCCCCGACGGGGCTGATTCGCAAAGCATGGGATCGGGCATGATTCGTGGATTAGTACTAATGACCAGCTTTGTGGACAAAGTACAATTTAATGATCGAGGCAACGAGGTTACGCTGGTAAAGAAGAAAGTGTGACCTTTTCGCGTTGCCCGCAACCTCCAATCAGTTGCCAGTTTCCATGTCAGAGGAATTCGACTCCGGAGATCTTTTCGAGGACGACGAGCCATCGTCCGATTTGTCGTCCAGTTCCGGAATCAATGTTGCCGATTCGCTCTTTTCGCGTGCTGATTCACGACGAACCTACGAGTCACTGGTCAACGCACTACCGTTGAGCTTGCTGATCAAAGACTTGGACGGTCGCCGTGTCTTTGCCAACAAACGGTATCTCGAAGTTCGCGACACGACACTTAAGCACTTGATCGGCAAAGTCGATGCCGACCTTTTTCCCACCGAGATTGCCGAACAGTACACCGCCGATGACCGCAAAGTCATGGAGTCGGGAAAACCACTGCACAGTGTCGAACCAACGATCGATACGCATGGCAACATTCGCTGGATCGAACGCGTCAAATGCCCGATTCACGATCAAAACGACAACGTCGCTGGATTGCAACTCTTGTTCTGGGATGTGACCGATCGAATCGAGGCAAAACAGGAACTGGACTTCGAGCGACACCTGCTGTCCACCATGTTGCAGAACCTGCCAGATTCGATCTATTTCAAAGACACTGAAAGTCGCTTTATCCGAATCAGCAAAGCGATGGCGGAAAAGTTCGGTGTCGGTAGTCCCGAAGATGTAGTGGGCAAGACGGATGCGGACATCTTCTCCAACGAACACGCCAAAGCAGCACGCGACGACGAATTAAAAATCATCGAAACTGGCCAACCGCTGGTCGATCGCGTCGAAAAAGAGACGTGGCACGAGCGTGAAGACACGTGGTGCATCAGCACCAAGATGCCGTTTCGAGATGACGATGGCAGAATCATTGGGACATTCGGCATTTCGCGTGATGTGACGGAGTTAATTCAATCTCAAAATGCCCTCCGCGCCGCCCGCGATATCGCTGACAAAGCCAACCAAGCCAAGAGTGAGTTTTTGGCGAACATGAGTCACGAAATTCGGACGCCGATGAACGCCATCATGGGCATGTCCGAATTACTGGCCACCACCAGCCTGACTTACGAACAACAAGACTACATTGATCTGATCCGTGAATCGGCCGGATCCCTGCTTCGGCTTCTCAATGACATCCTTGATTTTTCGAAGATCGAAGCGAGAAAACTGGAATTGGAGTCCACCGCATTCTCATTGCGCGATCTGGTCGAAAAAACAGGACGTACGTTGTCGATACGTGGCGCCGAAAAAGGGATCGAGTTGACTTGCCGCGTGGCTCCCGATGTTCCCGATCGCTGGTTGGGCGATTCCGGTCGACTGCGTCAAATCTTGATCAACCTGATGGGCAACGGAATCAAGTTCGCAAGGCGAAGTCCGTATCGATGTCAGCATCGATCCAGATTATATCGATCCGTCTCTCCATTCAGTGAATTCCGATCCAGAAGTGTCCGCGACCAAGGTTTCTGGCACCAAGGTTTCTGGCACCGAATCCAAGAGCCTCGATGAGGCTATTCCGGTCTTCTTGAAATTCCAAGTGCAAGATACCGGTATCGGCATTGCGCCAGAAAAACACGCCGCCGTGCTGGATGCATTTACCCAGGCGGATGCGTCGACGACGCGGCGTTTTGGTGGCACCGGTTTGGGACTCGCTATTTCCAAACAGTTGATCGAACTGATGGGCGGACAATTGAAACTGGAAAGTGAACCAGGCGTGGGTACGTCGTTTTGTTTTACGATTCCCGTTGAGCCGGGCGACGAAACGGAAGATCTGAAGGACCAACTCCTGGCCGATCTGAAAGGCCTGAGAGTATTGGTGGTCGATGACAACGCCACGAACCGACGGATTTTAGATGAGATCCTGCGAGCTTGGCAGTTGCAACCGACGCTGACCGATGGCGGCGAAGCAGCGCTTGCAGCAATCAAAAAAGCGGATCAGTCCAACGCTTCGTTTCAGTTGGCCATTTTAGATTGCATGATGCCGGAAATGGACGGCTATGAATTGGCATCGCAAATTCGCCGCCTACACGACGACAACGATCTGAGACTGATCATTCTTTCGTCGGCGACACGACCCGATGACGAAACGCGATGCGAGCAGATGAAAATCGCACGATTCATGACGAAGCCCGTGGTGCAAAGCGAAATGCTGGAAATGGTGCTGCAGGTCATGTGCCCCGAATCCATGCCACCCGAGTCAAGCGAAGAAGACGAAGCAGTGGATTGC
>JABDKS010000721.1 GCA_013002105.1 Pirellulaceae bacterium
TCAATCCAATCACGTACATTGACAAAGCGGACCCGCCGTTCTTGATCATTCACGGCACCGACGACAAAACCGTTCCGCTGAATCAAAGCGAAGCCCTCCACAAAGCACTCCAAGACGCAAAAGTCACCAGCAAACTCCACGTGATTGAAGGAGCCGGGCACGGTGGCAAACAATTCGCGGAGCCAAAAATCCGCTCCATACAGATGGATTTCTTAAAGAATACGTTTGATATCAGCGAGTAGGTCGTCCTGCGGGGGTTCATAAAAACCGATGAGCACACGAAAATGAAAACGGCACGCGACGTCCTCAGTTCATTCCTATTGCTCGGCATCCTTTCGGCAACCGTGTAGGGAGCACTTGCCAAGCCACCAGCCGTTTTGGCGATAGCCACGGTTGTTGCAAACGACCTGTTACATTTTTGTCAGCCGACGGTGCTAGCTGCGAGCTTGTATTGCACCATGTCCTCTCAGCCGCCCGCGGCTAGCACCGTCGGCTCACGATCACTCTCTTACAAAGCTCTCGCCACAACGATGAACTACGCACTCACGCTATTGGCCCTGCTGCTGTCCGCCGCCGCGACAGCGTTTGCTGATCGTCCCAACGTGATCGTCATCATGACCGATGACCAAGGTTACGGGGAGTTTTCTTGTCACGGTAATCCGATCACGCGGACACCCAACATCGACAAGATTGCCAGCGAAGGAATTCGCCTGACGGACTTTCACGTCGCGCCGATGTGTACCCCCACACGTGGCCAGTTAATGACAGGGCTGGACGCATTTCGAAATGGGGCGAGCAATGTCAGCAGCGGTCGAACGCTACTAAAAGCGGACGTGAAGACAATCGCGAATCTATTTCAGGATGCTGGATACCGGACGGGAATCTTTGGCAAATGGCACCTTGGCGACAACTATCCGTTCCGGCCAGAGGATCGGGGATTTGACGAAGCATTGTGGTTTCCCTCTTCACACATCAACAGCGTTCCGGACTACTGGGACAACGATTACTTCGATGACACGTACATCCGCAATGGACAGCGGAAGCAGTATCAAGGTTATTGCACCGACGTCTTTTTCGACGAAGCCGCATCGTGGATCAGCAAGGAAGATGAACGCCCGTTTTTTACTTACATCGCCTTGAACGCCGCCCACTGGCCTTGGTTTGTTCCAGACCAGTTTCGTGAACCGATTCGCCAGGCGATTCGCGAAAACCCCGATGTGGTCGAAGGAATGAATGAGTCCAAGCAGGCAGACCTGGTAAGTTTCCTCGCAATGGGGGCAAATATCGATGAGAACGTTGGCAAGCTGGACGAGCGACTGAAGCAATCGGATCTATTGGATAACACCATCGTCGTCTTTCTGACCGACAACGGCAGCACCATGGGGCAGGATTACTACAACGCGGGAATGCGCGGCAAGAAAACTCAGCTTTGGGAAGGTGGGCACCGCGTTGCGTGTTTTATCCGTTGGCCGACCGGTCCGCTCGGCACCTCACGTGATGTCAACGAGTTGTCTCATGTTCAAGACTTGATGCCGACACTTGCCGACTTGGCCGGCATCGCCGGTGTGCCCGATGATCTTGATGGTCAGAGCCTAGCACCCATTCTGCGTGGTGAAATAGACAGCCTGGACGATCGGATGCTCGTCATCAACTACAGTCGAATGCCGGGCGCGCGAGTGAATTATACCCGCGACAGCCCGGCGATTCCCAGACGTAATGGTGCCGCTGTGTTATGGAAACAATGGCGACTGCTTGAGAATCGTATGCTGTTTGACATCGATCAAGATCCACACCAGGACCACAACGTTGCCGCCGATCACCCCGATGTCGTCTCAAAAATGCGTGCCCACCTGGACGAGTGGTGGAACGGTGTCAAAGACGATGTAAGGACTCCTCAGCGAGTGATTATCGGATCCGACGAGGAGAATCCAATGTTGTTGACCGCCTGTGAATGGCTGGATGTGTTTGTCGATCAGCAACGGCAAGTCCGCGATGCCGCACTAAAGAACGGGACATGGCATTTGCAAGTCGCGATGACAGGAACCTACAAGGTCGAACTGCGTCGTTGGCCTCGAGAATCTGGATTACAACTGACCGACGGTCTTCCAGAAACCCGCGTGACTGATGGCGTATTCGTGCCGGGAAAATCATTACCCATCAAGTCGGCAATCCTGCAGGTTGGCGAGACGCAATGGAAGCTAAAGCCGCGGCCCGGTAACGATTCGTTCGTCACCGAGATCGATCTCGCCGCCGGTCCGATCCAAATGAGAACGTCGTTCTTGGATCCTGACGGCAACGAGATTTGTGGCGCCTATTATGCCTACATTTCTCGACAGCGCTGAACACTTTTTCCACGGAGCAGTTACTCCACAATGACCCAGTCATCCTAGACTCACTTGTCCGCCCAATCTCCAATCCCATAGCAAAGCGATGACTCTGATAGTTTTTCTTTCTGCTGCGTTGCTGCTTCCGATTGCTCAAACGGAAGTTTACGACCCACTCCTCGTGGACGAACAAGTGACGATTGTTGATGCGCAGTTCTCGTACGGTGATGACAATCGAATCGTGCCGATGAGACTGTACCTACCCAAATCGACCGAAGCGACTCCCGTTATTTTGTACAGCCATGGTCTCGGAGGTTCCCGCGATGCCGGAACATTCCTCGGTAAACACTGGGCTGGCCGCGGCTACGTGGTCGTAACGATGCAGCATGCCGGGAGTGACCAAAGCGTCATGGAAGGCATCCCCCTGCGGCAAAAACTGGATGCACTCAAGAAGGCGGCGAACGCGACAAGCGCGCAGGCGAGGTATCGTGATGTGAAAGCGACTCTGGACCATCTGGATTCGCTGAACCGGCCGGGTGGAAAGTACGCTGCAAGATTTGATCTGACGAAAATCGGTATGGGCGGCCACTCATTTGGTGCTGTCACGACACAAGCCGTCAGTGGGCAGAGTTTTGGACGACGGGGCCAGCAGCATACCGACAAACGCATCGATGCCGCCGTGGCACTGAGCCCAAGTCCTCCGTCATTTGGTTCTGCGTCCGACGCCTTCGGCAGCGTCTCCATTCCCTGGTTATTGATGACCGGAACCGAAGACGCAAGCATGCTGGCGAGAACCACCCCCGAAAAGCGGCGAGAAGTCTTTCAACACTTGCCACAGTCGGGCCAGTTCTATGAACTATTGCTCGATGGTGCTAAGCATGAGGCGTTCGCCGACGAGCGGACAAACCGATTTCGGTCGCGTTTAAGTCGCAACCCAAACCATCACAAAGCCATCAAAGCAATTAGCACCGCATTCTGGGACACGTACCTCAAAGACGATGACAATGCAAAGGCGTGGCTGAACAGCAATGACGCGAAGGACGTTCTGGAGCCAGCAGACGTCTGGCAGAAAAAGTAGGCAGACGTCGGATTCGCTTTGGCATTCGCATCTGGGTTTGATCGGAACAGATACTCATGAAAACTGCGTTTCAATCAGCAGTCATCTTGGTCATCGTTGCACTTCTCGCATCGCCGGCTGACAGCGCCGACCACAAGATTCAATTTTCGACGATGCTGGGTGGTTCCAGCTGGGAGCACGCGAGGGACGTGTTTGTTGATTCAAGCGGCGGCGTCTACGTGGTTGGTGGCACGCGGTCAGATGACTTCCCGACGACCGCAGGAGCCTTTTTGCGCAAACATGACAAGTCCGGAAAACGCATTGGCAGCGGAGGCTATTGTGATGCGTTTGTGTGCAAGTTCAATTCGGATGGCAAACTTCTCTGGTCGACATTGCTGGGCGGACCGAACTACGATCGTGCTTACGCCGTGGAAGTGGACGAGTCTGGTTACGTCTATGTCAGCGGGCGGGGTGGCCCCGGATTTCCCGTTACCGATGGAGCCTTTCAGACGAAATTCCAGGGAACCGACAACGGTATTTACGGAATGCAGAACGCGTTCGTTGCCAAACTAAGCCCTGATGGATCTGCTTTGGAGTGGGCCGCTTACGTTGGGGTTGGGCAACTTTGTCGAGATCTTTCGATTGACGCTGACGGCGATGTCTATGTTGCTTTGCACTACACAGCAAAAGGCCCTTTGCCACCGAAAGACTGGTTCGCAAACGCCTATCAACCTACACCGGCTGGCGGAGTAGAAATCGGGGCGGTCAAGATTGCCAGCGATGGGTCTGCAGTGCGTTGGGCGACCTGGTTTGGCGGTTCGTCCGACGAAGTACCCAATTGCGGTCTCCGTGTCGGCAAAGATCGAAGCGTCTATCTGAATTTTACCACGGAATCCACGGATGTCCCGACAACGCCGAATGCGCATGACCAAAGTCACAACGGCAGCAAAGATGCTTTCATTGCTCGGCTGTCTCCCGACGGAACGAAGCTGATGTTCGGAACCTATTTTGGCGGAGCCGGCATCGAAGGCGGAAACAGCACTCACAACATGGCGCTGGATGAATCGGGCAACGCCTACTTGGTCACGGGCACGACCGGTACTGACATGCCGGTGACGACGGGCGTTTTTCAGGGGCGGATCTCAGGCGAACGTGATGTCGTTGCTGCGAAGTTTTCACCGACAGGAAAGTTACTGAGATGCACCTATGTCGGCGGCACGGGGCAGGATGGTGCAGACGGCGTGTACGTGAATCAATCGGGAGATCTGGTCTACACGGGAGCAACATCTTCGGATGATTTTCCGGTGACGCGTGATGCCGTTCAGTCCACTCGATCGAAGCAAAACGACACGACCATCGTCGTACTTTCTGCTGACTTTTCAACTTTGGATTTCGCCAGCTATCTCGGTGGGCAAAGCTACGACGATGGCCGTTCCTGCTTTGTAGACTCAGCTGAGAACATCTACGTCGTCGGATCCACCAATGGACCCGGCTGGCCCGCGATTGACGCGCATCAAGGCGAGTTTGCAGGTGGAGGCGGAGGAAAAGAATTGTGCTACCAAGGCGGATGCTTTGCAGGTGACGTAATCTTGGCAAAAATTGCAAAGTCACCAGAGTAGCGATGTAAGAACCGCGTGGCGAGATGCACTCGGCGAGACGACTTCTGGGCTCCTCCGCAACAGGTTTTCGCCTGTCGCATTTGAAACTCCAATCAACTTCCTGCCAATTGCTCTGGCGCGTAGATTGGCATGTGGCGGTAGTACACTTCCAGACAATACAACGACAAACACGTCGTGTACAACCGACCCGCGTGTCGGCCCCAAGCGTCGCCGTCGGGTGACCAGCTACCTTTTTCGTTGCCGCGTTTTTGTTGCGCCGCCGGCAACGCGACTTTCATCTTATCATTCCAACGCGTCCAAATAGGTCCGCCAAAATGGTGCAGAGCTTGTGTGGCGTAGTACCAGTAGTAAACGTCTTGCTCGCGCATGTTGATCGGATGGTTCTGGACGATCGCATCCAAACTGTTCCTCATGCCCGGAGCGTTGCGGCGCCATCCCGTGTATTGCCGACACAGCAATCCTTCGGCAGTCATCGAAGGAGTTGCGGGGCGACCGATCATGTACGAGTATCCGGCGGCACCATAGTAGTCGTTCTCGCGGCTTGTACTGACCGAATCAAGGTATCCGCTGACTCGTTGAAATACGGATCGGTCAACTTTCAGTCCGCCCACATCTCCACTTTTGAGTCCCATGACGAACCAGCCGGTGACAGATGTATCGGAATCCATTCGCGGTTGGTAACGCCAGCCACCTTGGGGTGATTGGGCGCGGCTGGCAAAATCGCATGAGGCCTGTGCATAAGGTCGAATCCACGAATCCCCGGTCATTGCATAGAGTTCACAAAGGGCGATTGTCGCTTGGGCCTGGGCATACATTTGCTCATGCCCAGAGCATCGTGCAGCCATGAATCCTCTGCGGTCCTGCTGTTTGACAAGCCAGCGTGCAGCTTTCAACAGTTCCCTCTCGTACTCGCCGCCGCGGTGAGTGCTACCAGCACCCATGAATGCGAGCATCGCCATTGCGGTCGCCGCGACTTCATTTTCAGAGCGTGCACCGCTGTTGTAAGGCCCGCGAAGACTCCAACTGCCCTCCCTGAGCTGGTTTCGTTTGAGCCATTGCAAACCGAGGGCGACGGCATCTTCGGTTGCTGCCGTACCTCCCGCTTCACGAAGAAGTCGTTTCTTCAACGTTCCGGTTCGACCATCGAACATTCTGCTAGGTGATTTGCGTAGTTTCGTCTGCAGTTGTGGATCGGTCGGACCAAACGAATCCCGAAGCGTTGCCAAAGTCACGACTTCGAGCGGGGTTGCAAGTTCGATCGGTTCCAAATCGAAATCGATGACCGCCTCGACGTTGACTTCCTCCATCGAGTCATCCGCCGAGAGGTCATCCAACGCAACTGGCGCGATCGAGAATTCGGCAAACTCGAGCATTTGTTCGTCGTTGCCCTGTTGAATCGTCAGCAGGACGCGACCGACTGTTCCCGTCGAAGTAGATAGCAGCGCGAGCGTGAGCAGCAAGACAAGGTGGATGATCAAGCTGACCAGCCATGCGGGTGCGTCACGAAGGAACTGCTTCGCTTTGAGTGTGAGCATTCGGAAACGGGTATGCAGGTTCATCCCGGTAGCAGCAGACGTCGTCAAGACTCGCGAACTTTCTCCACACCCGACGAAACCTCCGGCGGGCCGGCCCGCGATCGGTACATTCGGTGTCGGTGCTTCGCCCCGCCAACGCTGACGACTCCGTGGAGGCGCGACCTCGGATTGATCGCGTACCGTGGATGGAGACGAGGCGTGCATCGTGAATGGCTCGGCAAAAACGGGATGTAAAAACGCGTCACGACGTCCTGCTTTCTTTGCGTCGCTCCACCTCTTCAACAGGACGTTTTTCGATCATCAACGTCACAAAAATTTGTGACAGTTGTGGACCAGGCAACGAATCGCTCAAGCGGGCACGTAGTGCCTCATCCAGCACGGCACCCCGGGATTGGCCTCGTTGAAAGCGTCCGTAACCGCGCGGCGCTGGCGGTCGCTTCACCTGAACTGGCCCCACTTCGCTACACCTATCGCGATACATCCATCACCCACTGCCTAACGGGACAACGCCACGTTTCATTAGACGACGGGCGAAAGCGCCGGTTTCTTCGCAGCGAACCGCGGCTATCGAGACGGGAAAATACAGCCCTCTGATTCCAAAATGGCGTCGTCCAACTAAGAAGTACTCGCAAAACTGTCGACTCGTCATTCAAGGCCGAATTCGTTGGTGACGTAGCTTATTCTTGGGAATTCACGGCATATTACGAATGCTGTTTGCCGAATATCGCAACTTAGGAGTCGGGTTACGAAATAACGACAATTCCGACGAAAGTGGCGATGTCGAACGAGTGAACACATTCGGTTGAGCTAGCCCGCACGCTAAACTGGAGATTCCCCCTCGTCGCCAATTTTTTCCCGCCCCCGCGACAATGCTCCCACCGCAATTGACAACTCCACACTTTGCCAATTCTCCTTCAAGTTTCGGGGGTCTGTGCGCCCTCCTGCAGGTAGTTCTTTGCCTGTTGATGCACAGTCCGGCCTACGCGCAAGTCGAGGATAGAAAGGAGCAGGCGTTTGGTGAAAACAAAGTTGTTTCTCGTGAACGCAGTTCGGATTCAGTCGACGGAGTACCCGCAGGTGACTCGCGGCACTACGAAAAATGGATCATGCCACTTTTGCGGCAAGCCTGCTTCGATTGTCACAGCGGGGATAGCGTGGAGGGGAACTTCCGAGCCGATCAGCTTGATCCCGATTTGGTCGGCGGCAAAGACGGTGGTGGCAAAGACATTTCCTGGTGGTTGGAGGTGTACTCGGTTCTCAGCAAGGGCGAGATGCCACCGCCCGAGTCAAGCGAACTCACCGACGCTCAGCGAACCCGTATCGTTGATTGGCTTGCAACCGAGATTCAGGCAGCAGAAATACAACGCCAGTCCAGTGCGAATCACTCTTCGTTTCGACGGCTGACTCGCTACGAATACAACTACGCACTTCAGGATCTACTCCGGGTCCCGTGGACATTCGCAGACGATCTGCCTGCCGAAGCAAGTGGTGAGAATGCGTTCGAGAACAATGCAGCGTCGTTGCATATGTCGGTGAAGCAGGTGGAGACGTACCACCAGCTCGCGCTGAAAGCATTGCGCCGAATCACGGTCCGTGGTGATCGACCCTCAAGCGTGCATTGGGCGGTCTCCATGAAATCCGCCTTCCAGCGTGAAAAGAATCGTCATGACCGAAGCATTCAATCGATCAAAGAAAAATACAAGGATATGCCGGACAAACAAGCCGAGCAGATCGAGCGCCTCAATGAGCGATTCCAGGCACCTGCCGACAGGTCGCATTACCTGGATCTTACAACAGGGCTGAGAGCCGAAGTTGACTGGAGTTATCGCAAGGCAGAGTATGCGGTCGGTCACAGCAAAACTTACCAACCGATGCCGGAGCCAGGTTCGCACTTCGCCGTGGTGCATCCTGGAGCCAGACAGGCTCTCACCGTCGAACTTGGCGACAGGTTGCCGGACAAGGGAACGATGCGTGTTCGCGTTCGCGCGTCGCGTGCCAAGGGTGCGGACCAACGCATTTCAAGCTTGCAACTGCATTTCGGGTTTCAGGCAACCGACCAAGGTCGATCGATCAAACGCGTTAGCGGGCAGGACGTACCAATTCAATCTTCGTTCGGGCAGCCGGAAATCTACCAGTGGGATGTCCCCCTGAGCGAAATCGAACACCGCAACACCTATC
>JABDKS010000723.1 GCA_013002105.1 Pirellulaceae bacterium
GCGTACGCGTTCCGTAATTGCAACTGGAGTTCGCGTGGAATCTCACCTTGCTTGGGCACGCCCAGATAGCTGCGCATCTCGTAACCGTTCCAAGCGATCGCCTCTTGTCGATTGGGTCGACGCGGCATCGTCAGACCAATGCGTTGAGCCGATCCAACGTAGCCATCCGAGTTGAACCATGCCATCACCGGCGAGTTTGCTGGCGGCGGCGAGGACATTGGCAACCAACTATCGTCCACCGAATATCGATCAAAAAATCGCTTGGGTGCAACAAAGGGTAAGTGTGGACGTCGAAAACCAATTGCCAGGAACCTTGGGTTGGGCGCCGTGCCGCGACGAATCGTTGCGACCACCTGTTCGGTCATTCGTCCAGCAAACAGATGATGATCTGGTACATCGGGAGACTGAATCACCGGACACGCCAATCGCTCGGCAATGATCGTCGGCTTTGATGGATCCGTCGCGTCAACAACTTCCCACATTTCTCGATCACGACCGGGTGTCGAAGGGACGGACCAATCAGTCGCGATGTCCCAACCATCGTGATAAATTTTTCCCCAAGACTGCGTATGGTAACCCGCGTCCTTCAACCAACGGGCCATTGAATACGCATCGCTGCGTCGGCGACGAAACGCTTTGACATCCCGATCATCATTGCTGAACACGCCGATCGCATCGGGTCGCAACCCAGACATCAATGATAGTCGCGACGTACCGCATTTTGCATATTGGCAGTAAGCCCGATCGAACACCACGCCGCGCGACGCGAGCGAATCAATGCACGGAGTCTTGATATTCCGATCGCCGTAACATCCCAACATTGGCCGCAAGTCGTCCACCATGATTAACACGACGTCGGGACGATCGTCCGCAACGCTGTGACAGACGACCAGCAGTAAAATCAGCAGCACGGCGGATGGACTGACAATTCGCGATCGCAATAAGTTCATGGGATCTGACGCAATGGTGGTTTGTGAAATCAATCGGGCACTCGAATAGGTGACGCACCGTTTTCCGACGAGCTTGTCGATTTATTAAACCATTCGATTGGGAGGGTAGCCGACCTCGCCGAGACTTTCGGTCATCGGGGGTGACCCAAACCCTTGGCGAATACCGCTACGGCTCATACATAACCCCAGGGCGAAGTAGACAGCAGTGTGGTGTACCGATGTGCCGCCAACGGACTTCTAAATTTCCGCAGGAACAACCCAAGAGCCATAGCGAAGCGAACGAACGCCGTTTCCGCGTAGGGGAAAGGACGTACACCTATAGCCCGCTGGGGGCATCCAAACACGGCCGCTGAGCACCCAAATTGGGGTCATCAAGGTCTCTATTTTGGCTTTTTGAGCAGCTACTAGCATTTTGCCGCTCCCAAAACGGTGCAAACTCGCTCAAATTTCCGCACCAGTTACACTGTGTATCCCGCCTCAAATCCCACCTAACCTCACTGAATAGCATTCTCGGATGATCCCTTGCATCTTGCAGGGTTCAGTAAACGCGAGAAGTCTTTCGTGAAAATTCACAGGAGCACCTCGGAATGAAATGCCGTGGTAATGGCCTTAACCGGCGCGACTTCCTACACGTTGGCTACCTCGGTGGCCTTGGCATCACGTTGGGCGATATGCTTCGAATCGAAGCACTCGGTGAACAGAAGTTTTACGAAACGAAAGAAGGCACAGCAAAATCTGTCATCTTCATTTTCTTGCCCGGCGGCATGGCGCATCAAGAATCGTTCGACCCAAAACCTTACGCGCCGGTTGAGTATCGTGGACCGATGAACTCGATCGCGACAAACGTCGAAGGCGTCCGCGTCAACGAGATGTGGAAGCAGACGGCGCAGATCGCCGACAAGATTGCCATCTGCCGTTCGATGACACACGGCGAGGCGGCACACGAACGCGGCACGCACAACATGTTCACCGGTTATCGCCCCAGTCCCGCGTTGGCGTTCCCAAGCATGGGCAGCGTCGTTTCGCACGAATACGGACCTCGCAACAATTTGCCTCCGTACGTATGCGTCCCCAACCAACCCAATGAATTTGCCGGGACCGGATACCTCAGTTCGTCCTACGCCGGTTTCAGCATCGGTGCCGATCCCGCGGCAGGCGATTTTAAAGTTCGCGACTTGAATTTGCCCGGCGGTGTCGACGACAACCGCTTTACGACTCGTCGGCGAATGTTGGACGTTGTCAACGATCATTTCGCCAACAAAGAAAAGTCTGATTCGCTGGACGCTGTCGATACGTTTTATGAACGAGCGTATGCGATGATCAGTTCGCAAAAAGCACGCGAAGCGTTCGACTTGAACAAAGAGGACGACAAGACCCGCGATACCTACGGTCGCAATCAAGCAGGCGCTAGATTGCTGCTTTGCCGACGTGTTGTCGAAGCCGGCGTACGATTCGTGACAACAACGTATGGCGGCTGGGACATGCACGACAACGTCAAAGGCGGTATCGAACGCACGGTGCCACCCTTTGATCAAGCCTACGCGGCGCTGATTCGCGATCTTGAACAACGTGGATTACTCGATTCCACCATGGTCGTCGTCGCCAGTGAATTTGGACGCACACCAAAAATCAACGGCACGTCAGGCCGCGATCACTGGCCCAAGGTATTCAGTGTGGCGATGGCTGGCGGCGGGATTCGTAAAGGGATTGTCTACGGTTCCTCCAACTCGACCGCCAGCGAGCCAGAAGAAAACGCGCTGAACGTCGAAGACTGGGCAACCACGATTTACCATTGCATGGGGATCACCGCCGACAAGGAACTGATGGCGCCGGGCGACCGTCCAATCGAAATCGTCGACGGCGGCAAAGTCCGCAAAGACCTGATCATCTAAATCAGTCGTTATTTTCCAAACCGAAGTGATGCGCGGGCAATCGTTCTCTGGGAGAAATCCATGTTGGGTCGCAGTCGTTGGGGCGAATTTTTCGTCTTGTTCCTAGCCGTTGTTCTGGGCGTCGTTTTTGCCGGACTCGTGGGTGCCGCGTCACCTCGATTGAGCAACATTCAGCCGCGCGGCGTGCAACGCGGGGTCGAACATACACTTACCCTCAACGGCAACAATTTGGGCGACGCCCAGGAGATCTTTTTCTACGAAGAGGGTTTCGAAGTTCTGGAGGTCAAAGGCGAAGGCAATAAGGCAACCGTCAAAGTGAAAGTTGCCGCGGACTGCCGTTTGGGTGAACACGTCGCGCAAGTCCGAACCGCCAGCGGGATCAGTGACTACCGCACACTCTATGGCGAAGACCTGCCGGTCATCGCAGAAACTGAACCGAACAGCGATTTCGACACACCCCAAGAAATCTCACTCAATCATGTCATCAATGGAACAATCTCCAACGAGGATGTCGACTATTACGTGGTCGACGTCAAAAAGGGGCAGCGTCTGACCGCCGAAATCGTTGCCATGCGTCTGAGCACAGCAAACTTTGATCCCTACGTCGCGATCCTGGATGAGAAACGCTTCGAACTGGCCACCAACGACGACACCGCACTCGCCCTCCAAGATGGCTTTGCATCCATCATCGCACCCGCCGATGGTAAGTACACCGTCGAAGTACGCGAAAGTGCTTACGCCGCCGGCAGCAATTACCGACTGCACGTGGGAACGTTTCCGCGACCAAAAGTCGTCTTCCCCGCCGGCGGTAAAATGGGCGATGAAGTGGAAATCAAATATCTCGGGATTCCCACAGGTGATCTGACCGACAAAATCAAATTGCCGCCATCACCGGTCACGGACTTTGGATTGGTGGCAGTCGACGACGGCGGTACTGCACCGACGGCAAATAACTTTCGCCTTTTCCCGCACGGTAACGCATTCGAATCCGAACCAAACAACAATTTTGATGTCGCGTCTCCCGTTGAACTCCCGCTGGCATTCAATGGCGTCATCGACACTCCCGGTGATGTCGATTTCTACAAATTCGCGGCCAAGAAGGGACAAGTCTTTGAAGTCGAGTGCTTTGCCCGCCGTATCCGATCGGGGCTCGATCCTGTCCTGAACATCTACAAAGCCGACAAGGGCAACGTCGTCGGCAATGACGATTCCCGCGGACCCGATAGCTACGTCCGATTCACCGTGCCCGCCGACGGAGAGTATTTCGTTCGCGTGACGGATCATCTTGGCCGCGGCGGCCCCGACTTGGTTTACCGTGTCGAATTCGAGCCGGTCCAACCAAAACTGACGCTCGGTATTCCTCGTACCGAACGGTATGGACAATACCGACAACAGATTTTCGTGCCAAAAGGAAACCGGTTTGGAACCATCATCAGCGCGACACGATCGAACTTCGGTGGCGAATTAAAACTGCTAGGTGAGAATTTGCCACCGGGCATCACGATGCACTGCGTCAACATGCCGGCTAATCAGAACACCATGCCTGTCGTGTTCGAAGCGACTGCCGACGCCCAACTCAATGGCGCTCTGATTGATTTTTTGGCGACCCATGCCGATCCCAATCAAAAGATCACAGGCGGATTTCGCAATCGCGCCGACTACATCATTGCAGGCCCAGGCCAATCGCTTTATCGATGGAAGGATGTTGATCGATTGGCGATGGCGGTGATCGATGAAATCCCCTTCAAAATCGATGTCGTCGAACCAAAGGTGCCGATCGTTCGCGATGGTTCGATGCAAGTCAAAGTGGTCGTCACCAAAAAGGACGGATGGGACGAACAAATCAGTGTCCAGTTTCCCTACCGATCACCCGGTTTGGGCGCCAGCAGCAGCGTCAACATTCCAAAGGGCCAAAACGAAGTTTTGTACCCAATCAATGCCAACGGAAATGCTGAGATCAAAGAATGGAAATTCTATGTCCTCGGGTCATCCC
>JABDKS010000736.1 GCA_013002105.1 Pirellulaceae bacterium
AGGATAATCAGCCCATCAGCGCGTAGGGTCTTGCCAACTTGTAACCGCGATGCGACTTTGTCGGCCCGAAATAATGACATCAACTCCAGTTCACCCATCACGTCTTGCAACCGTTCACGTTCGACCAATTTAATCGAGTCGTCACCTGAGAGTGCAACGGTCAACAAGTCAGAAAGACCACTCTGAACAACTGGTGGCGCAGCAATAATCGCCCAGCGCTGCAGTCCCGCATCAGCGCCCGACGCCAATCCCATGGGCGCCAGCAACAAGGAAATCGCGAGTAGGCATGATCGCATACAATCACCGCGGCTTGCTGGCGAAGAAACGGAGGTGAGATCGAGCACGAAAAGATTCGGCGATTCGCGACGACGGTCAAACACTCAAGATTATAGCCTCGTCAGATCAGGCACGAATCGGGCACTGGTTAGGCCAACAATCCGTCGACGACGTTTCCGTGGACGTCGGTCAAGCGATAGTCGCGACCAGAGTAACGGAACGTCAGACGGGTGTGATCGATTCCCATCAAATGAAGCACGGTTGCGTGCAGGTCATGCACGTGAACTCGGTTTTCGACCGCGTGCATTCCGAATTCATCAGTCGCACCGTAGGTCAGACCGCCTTGGGTCCCGCCACCGGCAAGAAACATGGAAAAGCCCGTGTTGTGGTGGTCGCGTCCCGCTTTCTTTAGATCTTTGCTTTTGTCGACTTGCGCATACGGCGTTCGCCCAAACTCACCGCCCCAAATAACTAAGGTATCGTCCAGCATGCCGCGGCTTTTTAAATCGCTCAACAACGCCGCAGTCGCACGGTCGCTGTCGGCACAAAGGGATCGGTGGCCGTCGTTGTTGTTCTTGTGCGTGTCCCAGGGCTGCTTACCACCCTTTTTGACATAAAAGCACTGAACGACACGAACGCCGCGTTCCAACAACCTCCGTGCGAGCAAACAACTGCGACCAAACTCGCTTTCGCCATACGACTCGCGCGTGACGGCCGACTCGCGGCTGATGTCAAACGCCTCGGCCGCTTCACGCTGCATCTCAAACGCCAATTCCATCGATCGAATGTGTGTCTCCAATGCCGCTTCGCCCGGACGACGCTGCAAATGCTGTGCATTTAACTTTTGCAGCAAATCCATTTGTCGCTGCTGCGTCGGGCGATCCATCGTAGGATGCCGAATGTTTGTCAACAGTTTTTCAATATCGGTGTGGTTCGTGTCGACTTCGACGCCCTGATGTTCACCGGGCAAGAACGCACTGGACCAGAGCTGCGGACCGACGACGGGCAAACCGGGACACAGGGCTACGAATGACGGCAAGTTCGCGTTCTCGCTGCCCAAGCCGTAGGACAGCCACGATCCCATGCTCGGTCGAATCGGTTGCTGATTGCCCGACTGCATCAACAACAATCCCGGTTCATGGTTGGGAACGTCCGTGTGCATCGAACGCACCACACACAGGTCATCGGCGTGCTTGGCCAATCGCGGGAACAACTCGCTCATCACGACACCGCTCTCGCCATGAGCGGCGAATTTGAACGGCGATGACATGTAACCCGCGGCACGATTTTTATTAAACAACTCCTCGCTGGGCATTTCCCCTTCGTGGCGGGCCAGTGCGGACTTCGGGTCAAATGTATCCACATGCGATGGAGCACCATTCATGAACAGAAAGATGACCCGCTTGGCTCGCGCCCGATGATGCAAACCATTGTGAACGGGCATCTCGTCGGATCGTCCGCCGCTTGCCTGCAATGAATCACCGGCGGCCATCGCACCCAACATCCCCACCGTGCCGAACCCTGCGCCGGTTGTGCGAAGTAACTCTCGTCGTGTCGGTCGAATGGGTTGCATGGTTCTTGGTGAATTCATAACGGCATTAGCAGCATCAATCGCCGCTCGAAAGGATCTACCAGCTAGTCAAGGATAAACATTTCATTGCTGATCAAAAGGGCTTGCACGTACTGTGACAACACTTGTGGATCATCGACGTCCAAAAACGACTCGCCCCACGCGGTCTCTTGGTCGTTGGGCAAGCGGCCGAATAATCGCTTGTACAGCATTTCAATTTTCGACCGATTGGATCCGGCCATCTCGGACACAAGCTCGGCGGTGGCGTCGCTTTGTCGAACCATGAACGGACTGTTTAACAAGAACAGCTTCTGCAGCGGTGTTGTGGTTTCGTAGCGTCCAGCACTGTGGGCATTGGGATCAGGAAAGTCAAATCGAGCCAACATCGGATTCAGATCCAGTCGGCTGACTTTGCTGTACACGGTCCGGCGACGCGAATCGGCGTCGTCGGGTGCCATCGATGAACCGCCGACCCGATTCTCCAACCCATCGGAAACCGACAACAGTGCATCGCGATAGGCCTCGGCACCGAGTCGACGACGGGGCATCCGCCAGTAAAGTCGATTGCTCGGATCGATGGCCATTTTCGACGGCTGGATCTCGCTGCTTTGCCGATAGGTCGACGACAATGCCAATTCACGTTGCAACCATTTCACCGACCAGCCATTGTCCATGAACCGTGCTGCCAAATCATCCAGCAACTCGGGATGACTGGGGCGCTGGCCGAGTGCCCCAAAGTTGCTTGGCGTGGCGACCAACGGCTTGCCCATCATTCGCATCCAAACGCGATTGACGATCACACGAGCGGTCAACGGATTGCTCTGATCAACGATGGCATCCGCTAGTTCGGCTCGACCGCTGCCATCGGTGAATCGCGTCCCGTCGTCGGGACTCAGTACTGTCAAAAACCCGCGCGGCGCAATGTCACCCAAGACGTTCGCGTCACCGCGGATCATGATATTCAAGTCACGCGGGTCGCCATCGCGAACGATATGGACGGCCTGCTGGGGTTTTTTGGCCTGGCCATTTTTGTCAATCTCTTTCCCCGAAGATTCTGTCGCGTCAATCGGACGATTAAACATCTCGGTGCCCGCGAAAACACCGGCCAAAGCGTAATAGTCCGAGGTCGGTATGGGATCAAATTTGTGATCGTGACATCGCGCACAAGCGACGGTCAAACCCAGTAGTCCTCGCGAGATTGTATCCACGCGGTCTTCCCACTCATCGGCCATCACGGTGGCATCATTGCGACGATAGTACTTAGGACCGAGCCCCAATAGTCCCAATGCCAGATGCGAATCGGTAGCCTCCGGGGCGATCAAATCCGCCGCCAACTGCATCCGCAGAAATTCGTCATACGGCAAATCGTTCGCAAACGAATCAATCACCCAGTCGCGATACAAATAGGCGTTTGGATAAGTCAGCGAATCATTACCGCCAACAATGTGTGCTTGATCTTCGGCGTAACGCACCACATCCAACCACATCCGCGTCCAACGTTCGGCCTGACGAGGATCGCTCAACAATCGATCAACAAGACGTCGGTACGCATCAGGCCGGACATCATCAACAAACCGATCGACCTCCGCCGCGGTCGGCGGCAGTCCAATCAAGTCGAAGGTGATGCGTCGAATGAGTGCTGGCCGGTCGGCCATTGCGCCGGGCTTTATGTCGTTGGATTCCAGGGCGTGCAAAATGAACGCATCCACCTTGTTGGCTGTCCAACGAGTGTCCGTCGTGCGCGGCGCCGGATGCTGTGTCGGTGATTGAAACGCCCAGAACGATTTTGCATCGGACCAGTCGATGGAATCCTGCTGGTTATCGTCGGCCGCCACTTGATCTGTCCGAGGATCCGCGGCCCCCATTTCGATCCACCGCTGGAAATCTTGCACAATGGATTCGTCCAGTGGCCCCGCTGGCGGCATTTCCATTTCTTCGTAACGGATCGCCGTCAGCAACAAACTCTCGTCCGGTTTGCCGGGCGTCACCGCCGCACCCATGTCGCCGCCACGTATCATCGCGTCGGCATGATCCAATCGCAGCCCGCCTTGGACGACGTCCGAATCGGCGCTATGACATTCATAACAGTGCTTGACCAGAACCGGTCGAATCTTACGCTCAAAAAACTCGATTTGCTGCGGGTCCGGTTCGCTGCCCAACAGCGTTGATCGATTGTTACCGCAATCGCCCCACCCAACCGCTAACGCGATCGCTGGCAATATCAGACAGATTCGAATCGCACGCAAAAGGATCACAGGAAATGCTTGATTGGATCGTGGCGGGAGAGTCAACGCACAGCAAGTGAGGGCAGGGGAGTGCTGGCAAGGGAGCGTTGGGCGGGAATACCATTGTAGCGGCTCGATGCACTCTCTTGCACTGTAAATCGGGCCCCGCCGTCGTGCCCAATCGACAGCACAAAACGACGCAAATCGCTCGTTTTCGCATCGCAGTGGGCAACGCGTATCGCGGTCAACTAGTCACGGGCTCGATCGGTGTCACATCGACGCTGACCTCCAATTTGGTTTTGCCGCCACCGAGCACGACGCCGCGCATCGGGCTGACATCGTCGTAATCACGTCCCGCGCATACCGGAATGTGCTGGTTGCCGGCAAACGTTGCATTAGTCGGATCACAGGCGATCCAGCCGAATTCCGGACCGG
Source organism: Pirellulaceae bacterium (assembly GCA_013002105.1). Next base: position 4,507 of record JABDKS010000736.1, read on the forward strand.
CATAGGCACTGATCCAGGCGTGCGATTCATCGGCACCGACCAGCGGTGCTTTACCGGGGGCGGGGATGGTTCGCAGATAGCCGCTGACATAGCGCGCCGATAATCCAATCGAGCGCAAACAAGCAATTTGAATATGAGCAAAATCCTGACAAACACCCGCCCGCAATTGAAAGGCAGCCTCTGTCGACGTGTCGACCTCCGTCGCATCGGGATCGTACCGGAAATCTTTGTGGATACGCTGGGTCAGGTCCAACAGTGCGGTGACCACATCTCGCCGCGGCGTGAACGATTTTAATGCGTATTGAGCAAATACACTGGATCGGGCGATACGCGGAGAATCAAAACGGAACTCGGTAATCGGCACCTGACCATCTGGCGAGAAAGCTTTCTGATCCAAATCCGCGAGTTGCTCCCACTCCGGCACGAGCAAATCCTGGGGCAATACGGGCGTTTGGACGGTCACAACACTTTGAACGTTCACGGTGAGTGAACGGTGCAATGATTCGATCGCAAACGAATAGACTCGATTGCCGTAGTAATCGCGATGCTGAGCGACGCGATCCGGCGGCGGCTCGATCGTCACGTCGGTACTATGACAGACCAATCCAAGTCGGGTGCTCGGTTGCATTCGAATCTGATTCTGGCACGTTGCAACCGGATCGCTGTAGGCGTATCGCGTTTGGTGAACGATGCGGTAACCAATGGAATCGTCGGACACGTTAGATAGTAGAGTCTTCAATAAGAGCGGAGGAATTTCGAAACAGAAGGTTTACGGAGTCGCAGGAAGGATACCTGTCAAAATTCGCGTTGCGCCGGTGTGGATCAAGTATCGCCCTGCGATCGCATCTGACAATAGAGGCAGACCCTCAATGATCCGCCGCATGAGCGTTTCCAGACGTTCACGCCTATCCTGATCATCACGTTCATTGAGCATGTGTGGATCTGCCTTGCGTAGTTCATGCAAAAGTGATTCGGCAATGATTTCGTCTTGCCCCAAGCCCACTCTGCGTGAATCGGTCGGCAGATCGTTCAACAACCCAACGATCTCTTGCAGCTGAAATCGGAGTGAGCGAGGGTTTGTTTCGTCCGTGACAAGCAAATCGATGGTGGCAGCCGTTCGCACCAAATTCAGATACCGCGATCGATAGGTCATGAGACTGTCGGTCGTTTCCAATACCGCCTCCAACAAGGGGCGTTCATCAAGAACATTGGGAACCAAGGTTGCCGACAACAATTCAGCGGTCTGGTACGCCCGTTCGATTCGCCGTCCCAACAGCAAAAAACGCCAGGCGTGGGTACGCACGACACTTTCACTGGCGATCCCCGCGAATGCCAACAGGTCCGCCACCAAGTGATTGAGTCGTTCGATCAACAGACCAACGTTGTGATCCTCTTGCGGTTCGTTTAAATCGGTCGCCGCACGTTGAATAATGCGATAGGCGTCCGTTGACAATCTGTCACGCAACGCTCGGGCATTGGCGGTAACCGATTGCATGGTTTTCTGCAGACCGCGCGGTTGACTTAAGTCGAGCACTGACAACGGCAACGATTCTTCCAATTGGGGCATCGCGCCAACCATCGGCGTGACAGCGTACCCCGGTTCGATCTGTCCCAGGGCTGCCAGCGCTGCAACCAAACGCGGCAATTCACTCAATTCCGACATCTCGTCTTCGCCGGTCACACGAATCAAAGTGGTTCGCAACAGTCGCGTGATCGCTTCGGCACGTTCGCAGTATCGGCCCAGCCAAAACAAGTGTTCCGCAACGCGACTGGGCAGTTCGTCACCGCCGCGTCGCAAGCCGATTCGCGCGTCCGCCGGAGGCAACAGAGTTGTTTCGATGTCAACCGGCTTGTTGCTGACAATCCAACAATCTTGCGTCACCTGTCCACTGACCGGTGACCGGCTCAGTTCATGCTCCTTGGCACTTAATCGAGCCATTGCACCAGGCACCACTTCGACACCCTCGCTGGTCTGCAACTGAAAACACCTCAGTGCAACGTGCCACGATTGCAAACGTCCTTCTTGCCAGACCGGCGTGGTGCTATGGGTCACTTGCTCCTGGGCAATGAAGTTTTGTGGATTCGCCCGCATCGCTTGAACTAGTTCCTCGCGTGCCGATTCCGATAGTTCTGCAGGAACAACCGGCGGAACACCCGTAACCGCAAACGCCGGCCGAATCACTAGCTTGTCCAAATTTTCAAACACGTACCCACACTCACGCTTACCACCACACCAGTACGTCGCCACACTTGGCAACGAAAGTGTCTCTTGGAACAGAAACTGGCTGGCACTGGCTAAGAACGGTAGTAGTGCGGGAACCTGGGCCATGACGCTACCGATCGAATTGGCAACCGCCAAATTTCCATCGCGGATGGTTTGCATCATCCCCGTCGCGCCTTCGGTCGACCCCGGTTCCAATTCCAACGGGTCACAATTGCGATCGGAAATGTGACGCCAAAGCACTTCGATAGGCAGCAGACCGCCGAGCGTTTTCAAATTTAGTCGACCGCCGCGAACAGCAAGGTCGGTCCCCTGAACCAGTGTCAGCCCCAAATAACGCGCCAAATACGCGTCTTCGAACTCGCGATAACTGCGCCCACCGGGCGTTAGCAATGCCACCCGAGGGTTGTCACGAAGTCGCGGTGCGAGCGAGCGTAAATGGTCCCGCAACGATTCAAAAAAACTGGCCAACCTTCGCGTATTGCAACTTCGAATCAGTTGCGGAAAGACACGACTGGTAACGATTCGATTCTCCAGCATGTAGCCCAATCCGCTGGGGGCTCGCGTTCGATCGCCGATCACCCACCAGGAACCATCATTGCCGCGGGCGACATCGGTCGCCGTGATATGCAGTCGATGGCGTGACCCGTTGCCAAATGGAGACTTGGCGGATTGGGATCCTGTGGCATCAGGGCCGCTGGGCAACTGATGATACGCCCTTTGAAAAAGTGGATTGGCCCAAAGGATGTCGGCCGGAACAATCCCCTCGCTGACCAGCCGCTGCGGACCGAGCAAGTCAGCCAAGACCGCTTCGAGCACTCGCGTGCGCTGAATCAGTCCCGATTCCAATTTGGCCCAGGACTGCGAGTCAATGATCAGAGGAATCGCGGACAATTTCCAAGGACGGTTGGCGAGCCCTTGCTTATCATTGGCGTGGAACGTCGTTCCATTTTCACGTACCAGTTGCTCAATCGTGCTGGATCGGTCGGCTAAACCGAGGGAACCTAGTTCACGCAGATGGACATCGAGCGGCTGAAAGTGTGAACGAACTGTCCCCGCAGCCGTTTTGGCTTCGTCAAAACGTTTAGCAAGAGGCGTGTAGTCGCCCAGCGAAGTCGTCGTCGTGACAGAAGGATTCAAGAGCCGGACGCCTGGCGTTGACAAAGAAATGATGTTGCGTCAATCCGTCGACACGGATGCAACTATATCTTAATCACAAGCGAAATGGAGGGTGCCTGACGACCTGTCCACACGCCATGTGGCTAATCGATATCCTTTAACTACACCGCCTTAAGTCCAACGTGACGCTGTACTCACTCGATTCGGTCGGCGGGGGCGTGAGGGGCGACTGGATGATTCCACCGGTCATCGTCCCCACCTCGAATCGGGACGCCCGCCGTGATTCAGCTTCATTGGCATTGATCGGAAAAATTTCGTGGCTCAAACCGGCCGGGTGAACCGCATGGTAGCGACATCCACCCATCGACCTGGAAACGCGTCTGTCGACGATATCGAATTGCAACGGGGTGTGAATGCCAATCGTCGGATGCAAACAGCGCGGCGGTTGCCAAGCACGGTATTTCAATCCGGCAACAAACTGACCGGGAACACCGGTGGCGTGCATCGGGACATTGATACCGTTGCAGTGCACAGCGTACCGAGTCGCATCGAATCCGTCGACCAAAATCTCCAGTCTCTCCAACGACGAATCGACGAACCGCGCGGTGACGCCACCCGCAGGCTCTTCGCCCATCACGTACCAGGGCTCGATGGCGCTACGCAGTCGCATTTGAATATTCTGGCAAGTCAGTTCGCCGATGATCGGAAATCGAAACTCATGATGGGGTGCAAACCAATCCACAGAAATCGGTACGCCCTCGCGATTGATTTCGCCGACCAGATCACACAAATCGTGCCAGACAAAGTGCGGCAACAAAAAACGATCATGCAACGCGCCCCGCCAATGCATCAAGGGTTCGTGGTAGGGTCGTCGCCAGAAAATCGCGATGGCAGATCGCAGCAGCAATTGCTGGGCTAAATTCATCTTTGGATTCGGCGGCATTTCAAAACCACGGAATTCCACCAAGCCCAACCGACCGGTCGACGAATCAGGAGAATAGAGTTTGTCGACGCAAATCTCTGCGCGGTGAGTATTGCCGGTCAAATCGACCATCAAATCACGAAACAAACGGTCAACCAACCACGGCGGTTTGTAGTCACCCGACTTGTCCAACTGGGACAATGCGATTTCCATTTCATAACTGGCATCACGACGCGCCTCATCCATGCGCGGCGCCTGACTGGTCGGCCCGATGAACTTTCCGCTAAACAAATACGACAGCGACGGGTGATTGTTCCAAAATCGAATGATGCTGCCCAACAAATCCGGTCGACGCAAGAATGGACTATCCGCCGGCGTTGGCCCGCCGAGCACGACGTGACTACCGCCGCCTGTTCCGGTGTGCCGTCCATCCAAATCAAACTTCTCTGCGCCCAATCGACTCTTTCGCGCTTCCTCGTAGAGATTTTCGGTCAACGTCACCAATGATTCCCAAGAATCAGTGGGCTGCGTATTGATTTCGATCACGCCCGGATCGGGAGTCACTTTGAAATACTGCAGTCGATCATCCGGTGGTGGTAAATAGCCCTCCAGAATCACGGGCATATCGAGTTTTTTGCAAGTGAATTCCACTGCCGAAACCAGATCCAAGTAATCCTCGAGTTGGTGCGTCGGCGGCATGAATACGTGCAGTCGTCCGTAACGACACTCCACGCACAAAGCCGTCGCGACCACATCATCACTGGTAGGCAAATCATCCGGGATGTCATCGTCCAGATCGACTTCTGGCAACACCTGCTGGTTGATTTGCTGCCCGTTGGCAAACTCCACCGCCTTTTGACCATAGTGAGCCGACTGGTGCTTGTCGCGATCTGGCATCTCGCGATTCGAACCACGGGACAGCGGGGGCAGCTGGGGTCGGGACGCATACGGATCGGCGGGAGCTGCATACAACGCAGCATTCGAAACGGATTTGGTCGGCAACGTATCCAACGGCAGTCGCAAACCGATCGGCGAATCGCCCGGTATCAAGAACACTTTTTCACCGCGAACTGGCCATCGTCCCCCCGCCCATCCGGCACGACTTTGCCACCAAGCTCGCCGCAGTGGCAATACGAATCCAACCGGACGATTGAGCCCCCGCGTGAATGCACGCACCATCATCGCGCGTTCGTTGGGGTCCTCTAGTTTGGGATCGGTTGGATCGACGTCCATCGGCAACCGATTCTCACGCCACAGGTAGTGAAACGTGTCTTCGTAGACCGGAAACGACATCTTGGCGTTGATATTCAATTCGGTCGCCAAATGGCGGACAAATCGCGACGCGTGTTCGTCTGTGTAACCGTAATCTTTTCCTTCATCAGCGATGTAGGCCGGGTCCTCCCAGACCGGCACGCCGTCGGTGCGCCACATGCATGTCAGCGCCCAACGTGGCAACGATTCACCGGGATACCACTTGCCTTGACCGTAGTGAAGCGCGGAACCTGGAGCAAATTTGTCGCGCATTTTCAACAACAGCAGATTGCTGAGCACACGTTTTTCTTCGCCAACCGCGTCGGTGTTCCACTGCGGATCATCCATGTTATCGATTGACACAAAGGTGGGCTCGCCACCCATCGTCAGTCGGACGTCATCCTGGACCAACATGTCATCGACGCGGTCGCCCACCTCCATGATCGTCGCCCACTGATCATCACTGTAAGGTGCGGTGACACGTGGATCTTCGCGCACCCGTTGAACCGACATCGTGTGCTCAAACGCAACCTCGGCGACTTCGTGCCCGCCGGTGATGGGCGCAGCGCCGGTATAGGATGGCGTGCAAGCCAGAGGAATATGTCCTTCGCCGGCAAACAGCCCGCTGGTCGGATCCAATCCGACCCACCCCGCACCGGGCAAATAGACTTCGGTCCAAGCGTGTAGGTCACAAAAATCTTCCATCGGACCAGCAGGACCTTCGATCGGTTTTTCGTCGGCGACCAGTTGAATCAAATATCCCGAGACGAAACGTGCGGCCATCCCCATCTGCCGAAACGTCTCGACCAGCAACCATGCAGAGTCACGGCATGATCCGCTGCCGATCGTCAGTGTTTGTTCGGGAGTCTGAACACCCGGCTCCATTCGCACCACGTAATCGACTCGCTTTTGCGTACGCTGATTCACGTCCACCAAAAAATCGATCACGCGTTCGCTCTTGGTCGGCATCGTCGAGACCCATTGGTTCAACGTGTCGGTCATCGGCGACTTGACTAAGTACGGTGTCAATTGGTGCCCAATGTCCTCCCCGTACGCAAATGGCCATGACTCAGCGGAGTCTTCGATAAAGAAGTCGAACGGATTGATCACCGTCATGTCGGCGACCAGATCCACTGTAACTTCGAGATGGTCGGTCAATTCGTCAAAGACGAACCGGGCGACGGGATTAGCAAAGGGATCTTGTTGCCAATTGACAAAGTGATCCTCCGGCGAAACGTGCAAGTCGTACGCCTTGATCTCCGTTCGTGCGTGGTACGCCGGTCGCAAGCGAACCAGTTGCGGCCCTAATCGAATCGGACGGTCGTATCGATAACTGGTCTTGTGGTGAAGGGCGATGCAGATGGTCATGAACGGCTGGTCATATGAAAGTAGTCTTGCGATAGTGAATCGCCGATTTGATTCAACTCGCACTGGAGCGAGTCAACGAACTGGTGCATTCCACCCGCAATAACCTCCTTGACACTCGTCCGCGACAACCGATGTCGCAAGGAAATAATTTGCTGCTTGGCTGCGCCCATCGCAGCGGATTTGGATGCGTTTTCGATCTCGCCCAATGACCAATCCGCACCCGCGATACAAAATCGAATCGACCGCGGAAAACTTTCGTGGAACAAAAAGAAATCGACAACCTTTTCGATCTCCACCAAATGATGCATGCGTCGATACGCTTCAAATCCGCTGATCGCCATCAACAGATTTGACCACTGTAGATCATCGACCGCGGTACCAACGTCGTTCAATCGGGGCAACAAGTTGAAATACTTGACGTCCAAAATCCGCGATGTCTTGTCCGCTCGCTCGAGCATCCGTCCCATATTGGCGAAATGCCATGCGGTATCGTGCGCCATCGAGTTATCCAATATCCCTGACCACATGAATGCGTGTTGCCGTACGCGGTCAAAAAACTCGGCTGTCGGATCGATCAACTGCTGGCCCGTCGATTGATCGACAAAGTGAAAAATCTCATTGAGCTGCTCGTACGCTTCCGACGAGAGCGTCTCGCGAACCGACTTGGCGTTCTCACGTGCGTTTCGCAAACACGACAACATCGAATGTTCATAGTCAGTGTCGAACGCTAAAAAATTCACAACGCTTTGGGCATCGGGCTTACCGTACTTTTCCAAAAACCATTCGCTATCGCCGGTCACCAATACAAGCGGCTCCCAGGGATCGACTAAATCGTCGGGCTGATCCAGGATCAAATGCAGCGTGACCTCCAAGAAACGCGCGAGATTTTCGGCCCGTTCAACCTGGCGGCTCATCCAATAAAGCGATTCGGCAACGCGTGAAAGCATGGAGATGGTAAGTGTGATCGAGAATGTAAACGTGAGCGACTTCGTAACAACTTGATCGCCGGTGATGACGGTCGGTGATGACGATTAGGGATGACGATTGGACTGGTTTAATCCGACGCTATTTCTTGCCCCTGTGATGCAACCACCCAGGTATCTTTGCTGCCACCGCCTTGGGACGAATTCACGACCAGAGAGCCTTCCTTGAGCGCAACACGCGTCAGGCCACCGGGCAACACCCAGATGTCATCCTGCCCGCTACAAAGGATGTAAGGTCGCAAATCGACGTGGCGACCGAACAAATCCCCCTTTGACAACGTTGGCACGCGTGATAACTGTAGCGTTGGCTGAGCGATGTAGTTGCGCGGATTCTCTTTGATCCGACTGGCAAACTCGGCTCGCTCCTCGGCCGTCGAATGCGGTCCGATCAACAGGCCGTATCCACCCGATTCACCAGCGGCTTTGATCACCAGTTCCTCCAGGTGCTCAAGAACATACTTACGATCATCCTCGCGATGACAAATGTAAGTCGGCACGTTGGCCAAAATTGCCTGCTCGCCTAAGTAGTACTCGATCATCTCGGGAACGTACGCGTAAATCACTTTGTCGTCGGCGATGCCTGTTCCCGGCGCGTTGGCCAACGAGACATTGCCGGCGCGATACGCCCGCATCAAGCCTTTTACTCCCAAGCAGGAATCTTCGCGAAAGACTTCCGGATCCAAAAACGTATCGTCCACCCGTCGATAGATGACGTCCAATTGCTGCAAGCCATCGGTCGTCCGCATGTACACAACGTCGTCGCGAACGACCAAGTCGCGGCCTTCGACCAATTGGACACCCATCTGCTGAGCCAAATACGAATGCTCGTAATAGGCGCTGTTGTAAACGCCTGGCGTCAGGACACCGACCGTCGGATTTTCGACACCTTCGGGCGCGATCGTACGCAGCATCGAATACAACCGTGTGGGATAGTCATTGACCGGTCGTACGCGCGAAGCGCCAAAGACTTGCGGGAAATTGCGTTTCATCACGTGGCGATTCTGTAACACATAAGAAACGCCCGACGGACAACGCAAATTGTCTTCCAACACATAAACCGCACCACTGTTGTCGCGTACCAGGTCGGTACCCGTGATATGGCACCAAACGCCACGTGGAGGCTTTAAACCGATGCACTGTGTTAAGAACGAAGGTGCCGAATGAATCAATTCGACAGGGATGACCCCGTCGGCAACGATTTTTTGATCACCGTAGATGTCAGACAAAAACAAATTCAGCGCTTTAATCCGCTGCTTCAATCCGGCTTCGATATGCTGCCACAACATCGCCGAAACAATCCGTGGCACAACATCAAAGGGCATGATCTTTTCAGTCCCCGACTTGTCGCCATAGACGGTGAACGTAATGCCCATCTGAAACAGCGATTGCTCAATCGCACGCTGCCGTCGCGATAACTCCTCGACCGGCATTTGGTTAAACAATTCAACCAGCATCTCCGCGTCGGGTCGCGCGAGATTGTTTTGGTCTACCAGCTCGTCAAAAAAGCCCTGCGTTTGGTAGTTGGCCAGTCGAGGTGCATTGATCGATGAATCATTCGATTGCGATTGAATCTGAGACTGAGCTTGAGATTGATTGGTCATACAGGAAAGGACATGTGCGAATGGGAAATCTTCACCACACCGGTGCCCTGCACGCCGTCGCAACGCAAATTCCAGTGAGTTTTCAGGAACGTCCAATCCGCCTCAGACGCACCTGAGTCTATCGCAAGAAGATAGCAGATCCATTGGCAATTGTGGATTTTGCGGCGTTTGTGGGTCATCAATCCCGAAACCTACCAGCAAGGGTAAAAATCGGGCTCACCCCAGACCGCGGTCGTCCAGCCCAATTCAAACACTGCGATTAGTGCACGGCGATTGGGCGATGCATCGCTACCGAGGTTTATCAATCAGGCGTTCCCCAAGAAGCAGCGATTGCTGCTGATCACGGACAGTCGCGAGAGATGACTGCGAAGGCAGCAGGAAACAAAAAACCGGCCGGAGGATCCTTTCGTCTCCGCCGACCGGTCTGTTGATTATCAGGCAGTCAGTTGTAGGACTGCATCGGTGGCCCGCGTTGGTAAAGCCAGCTGACGAACATCAGCGCGACTTCCAACAACGTGGCCTCTGGAGAAAGGACGGCCATTGCCAATCGCATCAGCCGGTAACCGAGCGATAAGCGGCAAAAGCCTACCTTGGCCTGGCTCCAGAGGCGTGCGACTTTTTTCCCGCCGTCCCCCCCGATCCGTTGACACCTTCGGAACTGGACGCCAACGAAGTTGCCAACGTCTTCATCAGCGCTTCGTGCCGTGATGCTGCAGCCCGCTCATGCTTTTCGCGTTGAGCAAGCTCCTTTCGTGCTAGCTCCTGATCGTTGATGCGGTTGAAGTAACCGCGGATCATCAGCACGCCGCCGATCACGAAACTGGCAACAAAAACCAGCCCGCCTTGCGTGTAAAGCGCCGTTTCAAAACGCCCCTCCCAAGACTCTTGTTCGGGCCAATGCGTCATGATCTCCCGCAAGATCAAATGACCGTGCGAAAGAATCATGGTCGCGACCATCGTGATCGAACACCACGCGGTCGTGATCAGTTTGTGTTTCGGACTCAATACAACCCCCTGTGGTGCGAGTAGAAAAAATGCGCAGCAAACACCCCGTGGCCTGCTGCAGAGAAAGTCAAGAAGCTGTTCGCGACTTCAAAGAGAATGATCGTCCAAACGGGACAGCGTTGTGCCAACAAAAACTCAACCATGACTCAAGACGCGCCCCGCTGAAAGACGTTCGCAGCAGATCGATTGGTTTCTGAATTTTGCCAAATCGATTTCACGCGGCTAGCATTGTTTTGCAAACTCACAAACGACGACGTTTTGCGACACGAAGTCGACCATTCAGCGGGGTCGAATTGAATACAGACATCACCGTCACGGCGAGAGAAAAACTTTGCAGGCAAACTCTGTGAACCTCAGATACACCGGCGACCACAAGGCTTGCGATCAGAATCGAACGGAATAACGCCTCCTGTCCCCGCGACGAGACGAATGACATGGGAGTGTGGTACCGAGGGAACTGGACACGTGGATTCCGTTTTTCCAGCAGCAGTGTTGGATTGCGATTGGACAAATCCACGAAAATTTGCGTCGCGACTGTACGCCGCGTTTCCATCATGTCGCGATGATGTTTGACCCCAAATCGAATTCGTACGTTGGCCAACACCAAGCCCCGGCGGATCCGATCGCACGTCGCCAATGCTACTTGATCGATCTAGCGTCCATCGCACGGTGGACGCCTTCGTAATGACTCGCCGCGTGAATCATTTCACATACTCTTAGCATTCTTCATTGAATGTGCTTTTGAATTTTATGGGGTACAACGCGAGGACTCATTTCTTAAACACTTGCGAGACCGACACCATGGTCATCAGCTCATCTGGCAGCGTGTTACATAACCACTTGAATTCTGACGCAAGATTTAACCGATCATTGGCGCGTGCGCGACGCGGCGATACCGATACGATTGGCGGCCTGCTGCATTGGTATGTCAACCACCGGACCCCGCTGGCCTCGACACGGCTGGACCGTCGCCTGCGACTCTTGAAGTTGCGCTTTCGTGTGACGTATCGGTTTTTGATAACCCGACGAGGCTGTGATTTTTTTGGCAATCCGACGCGTGAGCGAGGGACAACGGAGTACGGTGGGTCCCTCGCTGACGCTTTTTGAAGTTGCGCTTTCGCGTGACGCATAGGATTTTGATAACCCGTCGCGTCAACCCATCGGATTTGATCCAAGAAACAGTGCTTGCTGCGCATCGTGATTTCGAGGCGTTTCGCGGCGAGAATCTAGCCAAGTTAATGAGTTGGCTGCGAGAAATTTCTCTCGAAGACCTATCACGCGACGTCGAAGATTCCGCCTGCAACTTGGCTTCCCTTTCGCCCTGTCATCCGATGAACTGAACATCCATTGGGTCAACGATTTACCATTCGTCGTCCAGCAGAACCTTGTGTCATCTGCAGCCAGCGACAGCCACATTGCCGTCAGTTGGCACCATCGGTTTGATGTTCGCACCGAATTCGCTTTGGAATCGGTCGCAACGTTCATTCGCGATTCTGAACTGACCGACTGGCTCAACGGCGTGGACGATCTTCCACAGTAGTTCATGGAATTAGAGCAAACGCTGCAAGAGCTGGCCGATTCACAATCGCGAGTCAAAAATCGGGTCTCCGATACCATCACCAGCCAGTTCGCCATAGACGCGGTAGCTGAACGCACGACTGCAAATGACTGGATCCATTCGACGACTGAATCGATCGTGTTGCTGCCAAATCCCCAACACACAGCCAATCGAGCGCACTTTGCATTGGGGATTCAGATTTTTCGCAGCCGACGTCAATCCGGGCAACATGCCGTCGAATACGACGCGTCAGCATCCAAATCGAGCACGCAGTTGTCCAATCGCGACATCTAGTGTTTTGTCGAGGCCCGACGTGAGCGTTGGCGGCAAAATGGGGTTACGACAAAACGCTCGGACACAGCACTAGTTTCTTGAATCGGGTGCGATAAGCAGAACGCGGACGTCACAAACGTTCGTCCCCGTTGGACCCGTGACGATCAAGCCGTTGACGGCATCAAACAAAGAGTACGCGTCGTTGCGACGAAGAAATGATTCCGGATCAATTTTTTGCCCAACGATCCGGTGATGCACATCGCAGTCGACGACTGCTCCTGCGGCATCGGTCGGTCCGTCTTCGCCGTCTGTCCCGCCCGAAAGCACGACGACGCGTTTCCATTGCGATTCACTCAGTTCGGACTCAACCAAACGCTGATAAGCGGCGAGCGCCAATTGCTGGTTTCGTCCGCCCTTACCTCGGAGTTGCTCGTCACACAACCTCACCGTCGGTTCACCGCCTGAAACAAAACATCCAGCGATGCCATGGTCGGGTCGATTCAATCGACCCAGCAAACGGTCCGTCAAAGCCCTCCCAACGTCCTCTGCCAACCCCTCCGATCGGGCCGCCGACTCGGTCGAACAATCGTATCCCAATTCAATCGCACGATTCGCCGCGGCCGTCACTGCCGTTTGATTGCTCCCGATCACCAGTGTCGTTGCTGCCGATGCGATTTTTTTCGCTGTCGGTTTTTCCAGAGCGTCGTAGATGCGTTGTGACAACGTTCGCTCTGGATCGTAGTGACGCAAAACATCAATCGCCTGTTGCGGCGTCGACGGATCGGGAACGGTCGGCCCCGAAGCGATCAAGTCCAACGGATCACCCAAAACATCGGACAACACCAGCGTAATCATGTCACCCGCGTTGCACGCGGCCAACAAACCGCCACCTTTCACGCGACTGAGATGTTTGCGAACGGTGTTGAGTTGACCGATATTGGCCCCGGCGCTACTGAGAAATCGCGTCACCGCTAGCTTGTCATCCAACGTGATCCCATCGACCGGCGCAGGTAACAACGCGCTGCCACCACCCGAGATCAATGCGATGCACAAATCTCGCTCGGTCGCGTCGCCGACCAATCGCAAGATCGCTTCGGTTCCTCGAACGCCCGCTTCGGTCGGCTCGTTCACTCCTGGTGGCCTGGCCACATGAACGGTGATGTCATCGATTTCCTTTTCGGTTCCCTGCGGCACATTGATCCAGCCGGTAACCGGTAAACAGCCGTCGAGTGCCTGGACGAATCCCTCTGCCATCGCGGTGGCTGCTTTACCGGCCCCCACGATGACGATCCGATCAAAAAGTGTCAGGTCCCAGGTCGATCCACCGATTCGCAACTGCGAGTCGTCCACGACCACCGCGTGTTGTAGTAAAGACTGCGGTCGCACCGCGTCGACCGCAGCTCGCCAAATCGAAAGCGCGTCCTGTCGGAGTTGATTCATCAGAGGTCAAACCGTTTTCAAGCAACTAAATCTATTTGCAAGTAAGCGTAATCAATCGCACTGGCGAAGTCAGGATACAGGGTTCTTGGGCACCAACGAGCATCTCTAGGCTAGACCTAAGGTTCACGACTGCTAAAACGATAACACCATGAGCGATACAAATGAGACGCCCGATCGAGATACGCTGGCGAGCGAGTATTTTGAACTCCTGCCATTTTCGCCGTATCCCGTCCAGGAAGAATCACTGCTGGCCTATTTTACCGGCGATCAAGGTGTTCTCGTCTGTGCACCGACCGGTACGGGCAAGACGCTGATCGCCGAAGCCGCAGTGTACGAAGCGTTGCGGACCGGGCAGCGAATGTACTACACGACGCCCCTGATCGCGTTGACCGACCAAAAGCTGGACGAATTACGTGAGTCGGCCGTCCGCTGGGGATTCTCGGCTGATCAAGTCGGTTTGGTCACCGGTAACCGCCGCGTCAACGCCGATGCACCCGTGCTGGTCGTCGTTGCCGAAATCTTGCTCAATCGCTTGCTGAACCCCGAAGCTTTCGACTTTGCCGAAGTTGCGTCGGTGGTGATGGACGAATTTCATTCGTTCAATGATCCCGAACGAGGCATCGTTTGGGAACTAACGCTCGCACTCTTACCAAAGCATGTTCGCACACTGTTACTTAGTGCGACCGTTGGTAACGCGTTGGAGTTTACGTCTTGGCTGTCGCGTGCCCACGACCGACGATTGCAGTTAGTCACAGGAACCGAGCGCAAGGTGCCGCTGCAGTACGAGTGGGTTGACGATGAAATCCTAGGCGACTTTGCCGAAAACATCGCAGCAGGTGACGAGTCAGAGCGGCGCACGCCTGCACTAATGTTTTGTTTCAGTCGATCGCAATGCTGGACCAACGCTGAACTACTCAAAGGCAAAAAATTGATCGACAAGCAGCGGCAAAGCGAGTTGGCAGATTACTTGAACGAAGCCGACATGACGCGAGGGGCCGGCCCAAAGTTGAAGCAGATTCTGATGCGTGGCGTGGGGGTCCACCATGCCGGCGTGCTGCCAAGATATCGGCGAATGGTCGAAGAACTTTTCCAGCGAAAACTACTGAGCGTCTGCGTTTGCACGGAAACATTGGCCGCAGGAATCAATCTACCGGCCCGTAGCGTTATTCTTCCAAACCTACTCAAAGGCCCTAAAGACAGGAAGAAACTGGTCGAGATCGCTTCGGCTCAACAAATTTTTGGCCGTGCCGGACGACCGCAGTTCGATGACCGTGGTTATGTCTTCGCCCTGGCTCACGAAGACGATGTCAAGATCAATCGATGGCGGGAAAAATACGATTCGATTCCCGAAGACACAAAAGACCCGGGGCTACTGAAAGCGAAAAAGCAACTGAAGAAGAAGATGCCCAAGAGACGTAGCGGCGAATCGTATTGGACCGAGCAACAGTTCGTGCAACTCTACGAAGCCGCCGCAGGGAACTTGTCCAGTCGTGGAAGACTACCCTGGCGATTACTCGCCTACCTTTTCGGCAAAGACCCAAACGTCCAACCGATCCGCGACATGGTCGGCCGACGTTTACTGCCACCCAAACAAATCGAAGAGGCACAACGTGATCTCAATCGGATGCTGATCACCCTTTGGACAGCCGGCTACGTTCAGCTGGATCCCAAACCGCGCCCCGCTGCTGCAAAGGGACCACCCAAGAAGGGCGACAAAGCACGCGAGCAAGAAAAGGCTGCCGGGACCGGCGGACTGTTTGGCGAAATTTTGGATCAAATGAAAGGGAACGATAGCGATGACGGCAGCGACGAGGAGGACGATGAAGAACATGACCCTGAATTGATCGAGAGCCGCGGATACGAAGTCGACCAGTACAAACCGACCACCGCAACACCGACACCGCGACTGGAACGGCTCGTGCATTTGCGCAGCATCAACCCACTATTCGGTGTCTACCTGGCCGACCAACTGGCGATCGCGGACCCCGACGAACGAATCGCGGCACTTGAATCTGTATTGTTGGTACCTGGGACGGTCGCCCGGTTTACGCGCATGCCTCGGCTGGATGAGATGCCGGCCGGAACGCTCGCGACAACGCGACTGGACCCGCGATTGTTGCAACTTGGATTGGCGACCGCCGAAGAATTGGGTGCCAAGAGTGACGACGAGGAAGAAGAAGTCAAAGATCGCGGATTTGGCCGAGTGATGTTCGATGAGCCGCGTGTTTGGCCGCTGACCATCGGCGAAAAACTGCTTCGGCTTTTTCGCAATGAGTTCCCGCGTGTTCACAACGTCGATGTCCGCCCATTGTGGATCGTGGGCGATTTGCTCAATTACGGCGGCGATTTCAATAAGTATGTCACCACCAAAAAACTGCAAAAGGATGAAGGGATTCTATTTCGTCACTGCCTGCGCATGATTTTGTTGCTGGACGAGATGGCCAATGTGCCACCGGCGGAATCGACGGTCGAAACATGGGAAGATCCTCTGGACGATTTGGCCGACCTGCTGACCGAAACCTGCCGCAACATCGACCCTCAAAGTACGGACGAGATGCTGGCTCAACCCGGTAGCGAGATTGATGATCTGATCGGATTGGGCAGGCGAAATTCGTCATCGTAACGCGATCGATTTGACCCGAGTCACCAAACGAATACCGGCAGGATATTGTGGCGGCGCAATAGAATTCCATCACGCGACCATTCCCTTGTCATCACTCAGAGTTATCTGCGAATGACGTCGAGTCGAATGATTAGACCCTCTGTGGTAAAAAGCGGTCGTAATGACGTTTGACTATCGATCAGTGATGAACGGAAAGCGGCGAGACCCGCTGGCCATGGCAATGCGCGGCGGACTTTGGATCGCGTCGTGGCCTTACCGATGGGCCGTCCACTTTCGAAATCGCAAGTACGATCGAAACGAATCGGCAATCCAATCATGTGGTGTTCCCGTCGTCAGCGTCGGAAACTTGACAACCGGCGGTACGGGTAAAACGCCGATCGTCTGCTTTTTGGCCCAAGCGTTACGAAATCGCGGATTGCGGGTTGCCATCGTCAGTCGGGGATATGGCCGCGGCGAAGCGGACGAAAATGACGAAGCGATGGAATTGCACTCGAGACTGCCTGATGTCCCCCATGTTCAGAATCCCGACCGAGTCCAAGCGGCGCTGGTTGCGGTGGAGGAATTGGAGGCACAGGTCATCTTGATGGATGATGGTCTCCAGCATCGACGATTGCACCGAGATGTCAATCTGATCGTGATCGACGCAACCTGCCCGTTCGGATTTGGGTATTTGCTGCCACGCGGACTGCTGCGAGAATCCCTTGATAGCCTCCGACGAGGGGACTTGGTCCTATTGTCCCGATGCGCGGCGGTCAACGAGGACCAGCTTCGCGAAATCGAGTCGCTGATTCACCAATACCATCCACAACTGCCAATTGTTCGCACCCATCATCAACCCAACTCACTGCTACAGTTCCCCGATCAGATACATCCGATCACAAAGTTGGCCGGGCAGCGAGTCGCCGTGATCAGCGCGATCGGCAATCCCAACGCTTTCGAGACAACGGTGCGAGATTGCGGCGCAACAGTCGTCGATTGCCAACACTTACCCGACCACGACAGTTACGATCCCGAAACCATGCACGACTTGAGATCGTGGATCCAGGGACTCGGTGACTCGATCGATCAGGTTGTATGCACCCATAAAGATTTAGTCAAAATTCGATCCGATCGAATTGGCGGTAAAGATTTGGCCGCGATCTTGATTGAGTTAAATGTCGTTAGCGATCCATCACAACTCGACACGTTGATTGCAAACGTCAGCAAGCTGTGCGAGGACTCAAGTCGGTCTGCTGTCGGGTCCTCCTGAGGACCTGCTGGGAGATCGTTGCTTGGAGTTCCCTTGCTAGAAGGTCATTGGGTAGCGCAAAAAAAACGCCTCGTGGCCCAATCGGATCGATCGAATTCACGAGGCTGTTGATCTATTTGGTCGCTATCGCAACTTTAGGGTGTTTCGCCAGTTGGCGTTTCGACACCAGTCGTTGTGTTGCTATCAGGCGTCTCGGCACCAGCCGTCGTGTTGGAGGTGGCGGTCGCCGTCGATGTGGACGTGGATGTGTCAACATTTGCTGCCGGTGGCTGACACCCAACGGTGAACGCAAGCATGGCGATGGCAGCAAATCCGGTGACAATGACTTTCGAAATCTTCATGTTTTGGAGGTCTCTTAAAATATGAGTGTTCAGAACAACTGTGTTCAGGTAGGAGTTCGTCCTGCAAAGACATCGCTTCGTCGCGTCGGCCGATGCGCCGCCTGCGCCAAAGCGCCGTTGTCATCCATTGATGGGGCATGAAGGCGACTCGACAATCAAATGATGACTGCCGAGAAACTCGCTTCTGCACCGAAACGGCGTCTCGATGGTGGCTGGAGTGCTCCTGCTAATAGTGGAATCGGTTTTGAAAAAAATGAAAGAGGCATCATCGAAATAATCGACAGCTTCGCACCGATTTGGCGAATTCACGCGTTTCGTTGACCAATTGGTATGCACTAGGGCGTGATTAACCGCCGAAATTCGAGAGGTTCCGACTGTTCGAACGTACCGTTTCCACTGGAAAATCCTATGAATCCTCGCAACCTCGCATTCGCAATCGCCGTCACAACCATCGGCTCGATTTCGGCAGCGACGTCGTGTTGGGCTCAAGAATCCGATGCGAAGGCGGAAGTAGCGTCAAAGCAGCAGTCCGAAATCAATGAGGCAATGGATCGAGTCCAACTCTTCGATTCGCTGGAGCATCCGTCAGAATCGTCAAGCTCCGCCAGAACGGTTGCCCCCAAACCTTCCGCTAGCGAACTACGTCAAGCTCGCGCGTTGTATCGATCTCAACAACGAATCGCTCGCCTGGAACACAATCTATGGATGGGATACGAACCACTTCGTCCAAACTGGAGTGCCGTACCGATGATGTCTAGTCGTTACAGCGGTCGCCGTACCATCTACGTCCCAGTGTTTGTTCGTCCTCGCTAGAGCACACTGATCATCGATTTAGGTTGATCGTAGGCCAGGACCTGTCCTGGCAAAGTCCCGCCAGGACAGGTCCTGGAAGACTCGAAACCTAATCATGCGATAGCACGGGACTGCATTCACTTCGATCTTCCAATGCCACCGTTGCTCTACTGACCTGGATGTTCTTGATCGATAGCATCCGGCGCCACATCGCTCGGTTGGATTGAACACTTCCTGTTTGACTCACGGCCGCGCAATCTATTTGGCACAGGATTGCTTTCTATGGCGCCGCTAGTCGCCAACACGGGCAAGTCAGTGATCCCAAATTCGCCGCTGCGCAAAACGCGATTGATGCCTGCAAACCGATCTGCAAATGGTTTGATAGTGCGAAACGGATGGGATGAAACGATTATCAAATTCCTATCAGTCGTGTGACTCATTTGCATTGTCACTGACGTCACAAAAAACCATTGGCTACAACGCGGCCAGAAACCAAACCGCTCTCATCATTGGACCAAAACTGCGCCGATAACAATCGTGGTTCGACACGAAAAGGGAACTCCCAAATCATTCCCCGCGAAGCGAACCCGCAAGCATTTCCCGAGACAGACCCTACGCTTACCCTCCAGTCGGTTGCCATAGATGGACAGAGAGATCAACGTTCTAGCATTGGTCAAAGGTGAAGAGAGATTCATCTTTTTGTTCGATGACTACAATCGCGACGAGACGCTGCGTCAATTAGCTCGCTTTGCTGCGGATCCCGACCTCGATTTTTCGTGGTACGACGCTGCGATGTTAAGCCGCAAGATCCGCGATGCGGTTCCATCAGACGACGATCTGCTTGCAAACGACGAGTTTGATAGCCTGTCGATCGAGGACTTTCGGTAACCCTCGCGAACTTGCTCCGTCGCAGTCTTTGATGCCAATTGCCCGAGAGCAACATGCGCAGCGCGATCGCACAATTCTTAAAGTACCTTGCGACCGAGCGCAATGCATCTGACCTGACGATCAAAGCGTATCGCGAAGACCTGTTCGGGTTGGTCGACTATCTAGAAAACACTCGCGGCAGCGTACCTCATCCCGATTCGCTTTCGCCGCAAGACCTGCGGACCTACCAAGCCGCGTTGCAGCAAGCCGACTATGCGAGAACGACAATCTCGCGGAAGCTAGCATCGCTGCGTAGTTTCTACAAGTTTTCGATGCGTGAGGGGATCGCCAAAAACAATCCCGCCAAACCACTACGCAACCCACGCCGTCAACGGAAACTACCGCACGTTCTGACAAACGACGAAGTCGGCCGACTGCTCGAAGCACCACCCCGCAACTCGGCTGCCGGCCTGCGTGATCGTGCCATCTTAGAAACCATGTACTCCGCCGGTTTGCGGGTCAGCGAATTGGTTGCGCTTCGCGAACGCGATGTCGACCGGGACGAACAAATCATTCGCGTTCGTGGTAAAGGTCGCAAGGAACGAATCAGCCCACTGGGATCTTTTGCGGTCAAAGCAATCGATGCCTACGCGAGAAAACGCGTGCGCGATCCCAAAACCGATTCGCTCGGTCGCGACGCTCCTGTCTTTGTCAATCGGTTTGGCAGGATACTGACGACCCGCAGTGTGGGCCGAATGCTCGAGAAGTACATCGCGAAAGCGGAACTTGATGCACGGACGAGCCCTCACACGTTGCGTCACAGTTTTGCGACACATCTGTTGGACCGGGGCGCCGACATTCGCAGCGTGCAAGAACTGCT
>JABDKS010000319.1 GCA_013002105.1 Pirellulaceae bacterium
CGCCACGCTGCTGCGTCTGTTGGGATTTGATCACAATCGTTTCAATTACCCTTTCCAAGGCTTGGATCAGAAGTTGACTGGCGTCAAACCAGCACAGGTGATCGAGGATATCCTGGCCTAGTGGCGATTAGTAAACCGTATCCGTAGCTGGATCCACCAGAATTCAGCAGTCGCTGGGCGAACCGAAGTCTGGCGACTCAAGTCAATGAGACCACGTCGCGCGCAAGCAGTCGCTTGCCGACGTAAAATGCAAACATCACATGAATTAACACTCCGAAAGCAATGTTCCAATGATGACCCTATTTAGATTGATCGTCGTAACAATCGTTCTGCAGATCTCGCCGTTGGCCGTCCAGGCACAGGACAGTGTGAAAGACAGTGCCGTCGAGCCGCAATGGACAACACTCTTTGACGGCAAGACGATGGACGGTTGGGAGAAAGTCGGCAAAGACGACAGCCATTGGGCGATCGAAGACGGCATGATTGCGGGTTCCGGCACCCAGTCGATGCTGGTTTGCACGAAAGGACCCTTCAAAAACTTTCGCTATCGGGTCGAAGCGAAGATCAATGACGGCGGCAATTCAGGAGTTTACTTCCGCACGACTCGAAAGCCCGGATTCATGGACGGCTATGAAGCTAAAGTCGCTAGCACTCATACCGATCCAATCCGCACTGGTTCACTGGACGGTTTTTGTCATGTCTACAGGCAGCACGTCAAAACGGATGAATGGTTTACTTACGAAATCGAAGTTCGCGACGATGTCTGGCGCGGCCGCGAGATGACTCGGATCAAGATCACTGTCAATGACAACGAACTGTACGAGTACATGGATTTTGCCAAGACCTATCCGGCAGGTCACTTTGCATTTCAACAGCACGATCCCGACAGCAAAGTTCATATTCGCAAGGTCGAAGTGCTGCCACTGGCTGACTGAACAACTTGCCAAAAGTTCGTCGATCAAACGAGCGATGCACAGAACGTCCACATCGGGAGCGTTGCCAAACACGAACCATTCGAAGGCGGAACGCGTGTCCCATTCGTCGTTCGTTGGCGGGGGAAAGTACCACCTGGACGCGTTGACACGGCGAATGTGACGTCGTTCATGGATTGGCTACCAACCCTTTGCTCGATCGCGGCAATCAACGAACTCCCCGATCAACTTGATGGCGAAAATGTGTCGGACACGTGGTTCGGTGAAAATCGTACGCGCAAGACACGGCTGTTCGGGAAAGTGAGTTCGCCAGGAGCGGCAATCGCCATGCGTGACGACTAGGTGTCATCTGATAGATTGGTCGCGGCGAAACAGACGCTTCCATCACGACACATGTAGTTTGATCGCGTAGCGGGAAGAAGTGTTGTCCAGCTAGATCGTTCAGCCATTGAAAGACCTTTCACAATGAACCGCGTTTCGCTCATTTTGCTCGTGCTGTGCTCACCTGCGATCACAGTTGCAGACGAATCCTCGTCCAAAACCGTGGATCGATCGACACTCACGGGCAAAGTGATGTGTGGCTATCAAGGCTGGTTCAACTGCGAGGGCGATGGTGCCGACCTGGGATGGGAGCACTGGGCAAAGAACCGACGCCGTCCGCTTGCGCCCAAGAACGCGACGATCGATCTTTGGCCGGATATGACCGAGTACTCCGCCGACGAACGATTTGAAACTGGTTTCAAGCATGCGGATGGTCGAAGTGCCGAAGTTTTCAGTAGTGCCAATCGCGAAACGGTAATGCGGCACTTTCGTTGGATGCAAGACTACGGGATCGACGGAGCTTTTGTGCAACGGTTTGTTGTTTCACAAGCACGGCCGGAGTTTTTGAGCCACCAAAACAAAGTGCTGTCTCATGCGCGCGACGGCGCAAAACAATCCGGGCGAGCATTGGCTGTGATGTACGATCTGTCGGGACTCGGCGCGGGCGAGGTCCAGCGTGCGCAAGCTGACTGGCGAACGATTCAAACCGAAATGAAGGTCGTGGCGGACGACGCTTACCTTCGGCATAACGGTCGGCCCGTCGTCGCTGTCTGGGGCATTGGCTTCAACGATAATCGCAAGTACTCGCTGGACGAGTGCCTGACGCTGGTCCAATGGCTTCGATCCGAAGGCTGCGCCGTCATGGTCGGGGTGCCCGCATTTTGGCGCGAGATGCGACGAGACGCAGTGGCCGACGAAAAGCTTCACGAGATCATTCGGACGGCGGATATTATCAGTCCCTGGAGCGTCGGTCGCTATGGAACTCCGGAGCAAGCCAAACGCCACGCTGACGAAGTCTGGGCAAAAGACCGTCAGTGGTGCCAGAGCGAGAAACTTGACTTCCTGCCCGTCGTCTTTCCCGGATTCAGCTGGCACAACGTGACGGGCGGAGAACTCGACGCGATCCCAAGACTGAAGGGAAAGTTTCTCTGGTCACAATTTACTGCTGCAAAGCATGTGGGTTGCAACATGATCTACGTCGCCATGTTTGACGAAGTCGATGAGGGAACCGCGATCTTCAAATGCACGAATGATCCACCGGTCGGAGACGGCGTCCGGTTTCTGACATACGAGGGACTGCCGAGTGATCACTACCTCAAGCTCGTCGGGAAAGCAGGCAAGTTGCTTCGTGACGAAATTCAAATCGAATAAACGGACACGACCACTTGCACGACCGGTACCGTGAAACGCGTGGTGTGAAAGAACCACCGTTAAACCGACCGAGAAGTACGCTGAGGGGTAGGTGGATGTATCGACCACACAGAGAGTCGTTGAAAATCGTCGTCGCAACCGCCTCGCAATGTGCCGGTCGGTTATAGTCGCTCGTCGATCAAACCAAACGAAAGTTGGACGCTTCTCCAAGAGACACATGATCATGAGACCCTTTGCCGCCTTTCGTTCTTCTCTAATTGCCGCGTGTCTGACGCTCGGGTTGCCCTTGTGTGCATCGGTTCCTGCTCAGGAAAAGATGCCACGCCACGACGTTGTCGAAATCCCGGCAATTGGTGACCACTTGTGCGTCAGCAATGTATTCCAGACCAATATGGTCTTGCAGCGAGACACGCCGGTATCGATTTGGGGATGGGCCGATGCTGGCGAGAAAGTCACGGTGACCTTTGACGGCAATCAGCAAGTGGCAACCGCCGGCACCGACCGATCTTGGAAAGTCACTCTGCCAGCGATGGTTGCCAGCACTACTGCACGCACTCTGACCGTCACCGGCACGGACGAAACGCTCAAACTTGACAACATTCTCATAGGCGACGTTTGGGTGCTCGGCGGACAGAGCAACATGGAGTTCCCGCTCAGCCGAATTGAGAACGGGCCACTTGAGATTGTCTCGGCCAATTTTCCGAACATCAGAATCTTGACCGTGCCCGCTGCAAACGGGGCCGAGACCAGAAAGGGGTTTCCAAGATTGCACGAGTGGAGTAGCTGGTCCAGCCGACATTTTCGCAAAGGCGACTGGGATGTTTGCACACCTGAAATCGCTCGCGAATTGTCCGCTATCGGTTACGTTTTCGCCCGTCGCATCCATATGACCACTCAAATCCCCATCGGCATCGTTGATGCATCGCGTGGTGGAACGACGGTAGAAACTTGGACACCCAACCCAGTCCTCCGAGAAATGCAATCCGAGTCGGTCAAGACGTTGCTAGCCCAGTGGGACCAGAAAGTCGCAGACTGGGATCCGCAGGCAGATCTTGCAGGCCGAGTCGAACGCTATCGACAAAAAGTGGCCCGTCTGAAGAAAGAAGGCAAAGATGTTGCCGCCAACGAAACGGAACCATCGGATCTCCGACCAGGACCAGCCATGGATCAGAATCGGCCGGGCAACTGCTACGCAAGCATGATCGCTCCTATTGCAGGACTCCAGGTCAAGGGTGCGATTTTTCATCAAGGCTACAACAACTGCTTCAACGGAACCGAGGGCGCGATCATGTATCGAGACGTCTTTCCCAAAATGATTGCGGCTTGGCGGTCTGCATTCGGCGATCCCGAGATGCCCTTTGGAATTCTTTCGCTGTGTACCGAAGGGCCCGTTCAAACACTCGACAACTACTCCGAAATGATGGCCAATGCCGGCCCCTATGTTCGCGAGGCTCAATACAACACCTTCTTAGAACTGTTCAAGGCCGGCGACAAGAACATTGGATTTACAAGCACCTATGACTTGCGACGTCGATGGTATCATCCGCAACTGAAGATCCCGGCGGGCGAGCGTATCGCGCGGTGGGCCCTCGCGACGCAGTATGGTTACAGCAGTGAGATCCGCTGGAAGCCACCGATGGTTAATCAGACGAAAGTGGAAGACGGGCGGATCGTGCTGTACCTAGATGAACCCGCCGCCGCGGTCGACGATGGGGGGCCTATCTTGGGTTTTGCAGTTGCCGGCGAGGACCGGAAATTTCATCCGGCCCAAACCGATCACCTGATCACGGGTCAAGACGACCGCGGTCGCCCTCGGAAAGACATGCAGGTTATTGTTCTTAGCAGTCCGATGGTTCCCAACCCGGTTCACTTCCGATACGCATGGGCACGAAGCCCACTTGGCAACCTCCAGGCGAACCGTATGACCGATATTCCCTTCGCAACGCAGCGAAGCGATGACTGGCCGCTCGAACGCGTGCCACTTGGAGTGTTCGACGACAATACGGCAACGACACTTGATCGCGGCCAACGTCGCAAATTGCAAGAAGCTCTCCGCGAGCAAGATCTCCAGCGGCGACTCCAAGCAGCCGAGACCCTGATCAAAAACAACATGTGAGAGTGTGGCATAGGCTTCCAGCCTCTCGTTGCCGAACAAGTCCCACAGCAATTACGTGCAATATCGAGTCGCGAAGCGACGGCATGTTGGGTACCGCGTGATTCGTGGAAACAGTTACGAATGTCAAGATTTCGACCCGACGTAATCGGTTGGATTGCGGTTGGGTCGGGCTACATCTCGGCGGAGCGAGATGGCTACTTTGGGTTCGTGGCGCGGCGATGGGCTGCGCTTTCGTTCTGTCGCTGTTGGCCAAGGGACTGCGTCGTTGACTACGCTGCTAATCGTGCTGCTTTTAAAATCAACAGGCAACTTGGTGCGTGTGTGATTTCACACTGCATCACTTTTTCGACCGCTTGGGCGAGCGACATTTTCACTTTGCGAATCAATTCGGTCCCCTCTGGATCACACTCACCGAATGTGAGTCCACGTGCGACGAACAGCGTTGTCGGCGAAACCAGGTTGGCGGTGAAGGGATCACACTCGCCGAGGCTCCGCCACGATGTAGCACCAATACCAAGTTCTTCACGCAACTCACGCTTGGCTGTTTCCAGGGGGCCGGCGTCAGGTTCGATTCCACCGCTGACTGTTTCTAAGGTGACTCGCCCGACCGCGTAATGGAATTCTTCGGTCAGATAAACGTTCTGGTTATCGTCCATCGCCAATACGCTCACGCCCGGCTTGATCGCAACGATACTGTAGGTTCCCGCGTTCCCGTCAGGTCGGATCACGTTGTCCTTGCGCAGACTGACCCATGGGTCGCGATACATTTCCTCCGAATCAACAATCTTCCACGGGCCATGCGACTTCATCATAAATTCCCAGCAAGTGGCGGCAGAATAACGTGGAGCATACCGGTACCGTAACATCTGTTGCGTGATGGATCCCAGACCGATCTGCTTAGTCACCACTGGGTCCCCTTGGGAATACCCAACGCCGGAATTTCACCCGTGGCTGTCAGGTGCGACACAGCTTGCTAAATTGCGAACGAGTCACCACAAAATCAGTCGCGCATCACAACTGCTGAACAAAAACTTTTATTGCACACATGACAGCTACCCACAGTCCCAACTATTGGCGCGTCTTTTTGACGTTTGCCCGCAATAGTTTGGTTCGCGACATGACGTTCCGGACGAACTTTTTGCTGCAATGCATCAGCAGCATTGGCTGGACGTTGATGAATGTTGGGTTCTATCTAATTTTGTTTCAATACACCGACACGATCGGTGCGGACAGCGGTTGGGATCGTGACAAGTTCTTTGTGTTCATCGCCACGACCTGGTTTATCAACAGTCTGGTCCAAGCGTTCTTCATGCCCAATGCACAAGAGTTCAGCGAATTGATTCGCACCGGCGGATTGGATTTCGCATTATTGAAACCAATCGATACCCAGTTTCTGATTTCGTTTCGCAGGGTCGATTGGAGTGCATTGTCTAACTTTTTTGCCGGATTGATCATTGTCGCCGTTTCGCTGTATCAGTTGGCGACTCGCGAAGTCGACCCGATGATTCCGTCCTTACTGTCTGTCTTGCTGTACGTCGTATTCATCGCCTGCGGCGTCGTGATTATGTACAGTTTGATGACGTGCTTGAGCGCGACAAGCATTTGGTTGGGCCGAAATCAGACGCTGTACAACTTTTGGTTTTACATTACCAATTTCAGTCGCTACCCGATGGAGATTTACAATCGCGGTTGGGGGCGACCCTTGTACGGTTTCTTTACGTTCATCGTCCCGGTGCTGGTCGTTGTGAATGTACCGGCCAGGTTACTGGCAAAGCCAATCACGCCGAGAACCGAACAAGAACTGTGGATCATCGCGTGGGCAGTGCTGGCGACGGCAATCAGTGT
>JABDKS010000754.1 GCA_013002105.1 Pirellulaceae bacterium
CCCGTTGAAGGTTGACGCAGACAACCCTCTGCTCGCTGGATGCTTCATCCTGAAGGCGAAGTCGAACCAAAAGCCTCGCGTGGTCGACGGCAACGTCCAGCCAATCATGGACCCATCGCTGCCTGAAGATGGCGACTGGTGCTACTTCTCCATCCGTCTGTTCAGTTACGATACTCGCGGCAATGTAGGAGTCGCACCGGCACTCGATGGCGTGATGTTTGAGAAGAAAGGCGAAGGTCGACTTGGCAAGTCGGGAATGCCAAACGCTAGCGAAATGTTCCAGCCGATCCCAGGTGCATCTGCTCCACAGATCAATCCTGTTATGCCGCAGCAGAACCCGCCTGCGATGCAGCAGCCGGTTCAGCAGCAACCGTCTGGTCACCCTGCGTATCAGCAGCCGCCGAACCCCGGTCAGCAACCACCATACTAACCGTCTGTTGTTGGGGGAGTCCAAGGCGATCAGGTTCTTTTTGCCCCAAAGAATCCGTGACCCTTGGACTCTCTTTTTAATCGGCAGACCGACGAATACCGGAACAACCAAGTGCGGCAAATCGTTGCCGCATTCAAATGGCACAAACGAGAATCGGAAAAGTAGATAAGGATGCAAAAGTTAATCAACGCCTGTTGTTTTGATGTTTTAGGCGAGATAGAAGACGAGCAGGTTGATCTTATCATCGCTGATATTCCGTATTTTGGGATAACAGATGAAAGTTGGGACAATCAGTGGGAAGATATGGAAGATTACCTTGCATGGTTGGGCAGGCTTGCATCCGAATGCGTAGACGGTTTATCGCTTCTGAGACTGACGAGCGATACTGCAATGTAGCCCGTAACCGAATGAACGACATCAACCAAAAGTCACGATGATCATCACCGTTCATGCCGATTTGGAAACGCGATCGCGGGCTAAACTTCGCGGTAAAGATGCCGTTGGCTCTTGGGAATACTCCCTTGATCCGACGACTGAAGTCTGGTGTCTTGCGTACCGAGTCGAAGGTGACGAAACCATCCACGTCTGGGAACCGGGAGATCCCGTACCGGCGATCTTCCAAAACCCCGTTCGCATCGTCGCGCATAACTACCGGTTTGAGTTTGCCATCTGGACGAATATCCTCGTCCCGCAGTTTGGATTCTCGCAGCCGAAGCAATGGACTTGCACGATGGCACTCGCTGCTCGTTACAACTTGCCGATGGCACTCGACAATCTGTCGGCACGACTTGGCGTCACCGAACAGAAGGATGCTGACGGCAAAAAGCTGATGGTCAAAATGGCGAATGCTAAGTCTTACGATCCAACGAAACCAAAGTCAAAAGCTAACAAAGACCACGCCGAAAATCTGCCGAAGCTTATCGAATACTGCAAGCAGGATGTCGCAACCGAATGCGATGTCTACGATTGGTTTCGTGCTAATGACATGGCATACGACGAAGACGAATTTGAAGTCGATCGAGCAGTCAACGATCGCGGCATTCGCGTCGATGTTCTGTCAGCGAAGGCGATCAACTCCGCTATTAAACAAGAGGCTAAACTGCTAAATGAATCGTTGTTGTGGTTGACCGGTGGACAAGTCAAAGCAGCAACCCAGGTCGCTAAGGGTTTAGCGTGGTTGAAAACGCAAGGCTACCCAGGCAACGATCTGTCGGCTGAAACAGTCGCCGAAGTTTTGCGAAGTCCTGGTGGCATAACAACGGTCGGTCTTCAGTTTTTGGAGATCCGCAAAAAGTTAGCCCTTGGATCACTGGCAAAGTTTGGAGTGATCTCGCGGATCAAAGATCCACATCATCGACTGCATGGATTGTTTCAACTCTATGGAGCAGCACAGACGGGACGATGGGCAGGTCGTATGGTCCAATTCCAAAACCTGCCTCGGATGTCGCTGTCGGATAACGACATCGCCGCATTGCTCGATCTGTTCCTACGGGGGGATGTCGACACGATCAAGATGGTCTACGGCGATCTGTTCGCAGTCGCCAAACAACTGATCCGACCGATGTTCATCTGTCCTGAAGACGAAGACGTTGGGTTGATTGTTTCCGACCTATCGCAGATCGAATGTCGAACATTGGCGAAGGCTGCTGGTTGTAGTCGGCTGCTGGACACCTTCACCGATTCCAGCCGCGATCCCTACAGCGAAATGGCTGCGGAGATCTATCACAAACCAGCGTCCGAATTCGGCAAAGGCACAGACGGTCGACAACTAGGCAAGGGTGCTGTGCTTGGATGTGGCTATCAAATGGGTGCAACGCGATTCCGCGAAACGGTCAAGAAGAAACAGAACATCAACGTCAGCGAAGAACAATCGCAGCACATCGTCGACACGTTTCGATCAACCTTTCCTGAAATACCAGCGTTTTGGAGAGCACTGGAAAAGGCAGTCAAGACTCTGCTCGTCGGTTCATTGTTTGAATTCATCGACGTTGGCGACTACCGATTCCACCTGGACAAGTCACCTTCGCAGTTAGTGGTCACTCTTCCGAGCGGTCGAACATTGCACTACCACAAGATGCGAATCAATAGTGCTGGTCGCCTGACGTACTTGTCGGCAAAGGATAGCTGGATCGAAACCTACGGCGGATCGATCTGCGAGAATCTGATCCAAGCGACCGCACGAGACGTGATGACCGAAGCGATGCAGCGAATGGAATCCGAGGGATTACCGGTAGTCGGGCATGTCCACGACGAATTGATCGTCGAAGGCAGCAAATCCCAGGTTGATTTAGTCAGTCAACTAATGTCTACTGTTTCTGAGTGGGCAAAAGGAATCCCAATTGACTGTGAAACGGCTTTTTGCCAAAGGTACACAAAATGAGTCGACCAAAGAAATACACTCCGATCGAAAAGCATTTCGGCGAATC
>JABDKS010000783.1 GCA_013002105.1 Pirellulaceae bacterium
GGCGGCATGCGGACGTCGTCGTCCTCGCTGGTGATGCGGGTAATCAATTCGCTCGCGTCGGGGTCACGCGGCATGATGGCTTGATAGCCGCCCAAGTCACCGCGAGATCCGTCTTGCGTGTCCAGACGCAAATCAGCTTGTCTGGCATCGGGATCGGGCCCGTGACAGGTAAAGCAGTGCTTGGCCAAAATCGGGCGTACATCCCGACCAAACTCCACGCGATCATCGACGTCATCCAACTCCGATCCAGTCGTCGGTGCCTGCCCCAGAGATCCGTCATCGCGTCCGAACGCGTCATCGGCGCGGGCGACACAGGTCGCTAGGAATAGGAGCGCCGGCAGGCCAATGCTGATGGACAGGGTCGACGTCAGCCATTTGACACAAATTTGGTATCGGCTTTGGCGATCTTTTGGTTGGCGTTGCAGGAGATACAAAGCAAGTTTCATGGCGGGCCAGCAAGTGGATGTGGACCTGTCATCTTAGCCGGTTCCATACCGATCCGCCAAACTTAGTTGCTCGACTGGACGTCGCGCTCACCGTCCGTCTCTTCCAAAGGCTCGATGTCCCCTTCCAAAGGCTCGTTGTCCGTCTCGTAGGTTGCTTCCTTGGCATGCTTTGCCTCGATCGCACCGCCGTATATCTCGTGGGCCACCAGCACGAGCATCCCGACCAATAGGGGACCGACGTAATACAGCAAGCGGAAAATCAACACCGATGCTAACACGGAATCTCCGACCGATCCTTTCAACAGCGTCAACAGAATCAACTCCAATACACCCAGACCGCCGGGAACCTGCGTGATCAGTGAGACGGCAATCGCTACCAGGTACGCAGCCAGGACCAGCGTGAAGGGCACCACGGCATCGCCGGGCAAAACCAAATAGAGAGCGGTCGCAGAAATCAACAAATCGACTGCGGCAACCGATGCTTGCACCGCCATCAATCCTGGCTCGGGAGGCTTGAGATGCAATTCGCCAATCGGCCAGGGCTTGTGCCACACCAGACAAACGATCGAGTATCCAATTGCAAGCGTCAGTAGTATCGCACCCAAAGTCCGCGTTCCAAACGGCAAGCTGACTTCCGGTGGTAATTCCACTGGCACCATCACCAAAACGATTCCCCCGAGGAACCACAGGCCGCTCCAAAAGGTCAGGCCCAGAATAGAAATCAGTACGACGATTTGTCTGGGCGTTAGACCCCACCGACTGTAGAACCGGAATCGAATCGGGGCGGCCGCCAAAAAAGTGCCCAGATTATTGCCCAGCGAATAACCCAAAAACGACACCAACGCCACGCGTCGCAGCGGCAGCGAGCGGCAGACGTACCGCAGCGCCAAAATGTCGTATCCGATCAACAACCCGTAGTTCAGCGCAATCAGAAAAGCGGCGATTCCCAAGTACACGGTTGGGACGCTGGTCATCCCGGCGACGAACTCGTCCCACGTGATCGACTTGGCCTCACGTGCCAGCAAACGAATCGCCAGGATAAAAAGTCCTGCGGCCAGCGCGGGGCCGGCGATCTTACGTAGTTTTCGCTTGGGCAACGGATGTGTGGTTTTAAGAAGGGGTTGGATCACAGACGCACGTTGAACTGCGATCGAATCCGCGTGCACCACCGAACGTCACGGCAAATCGATCGCCCGGTCATTGTCGTCGGACGCTTCCGCATCGCAAGGGTGCAAAGTCACCACCATCGCTGCATTGGCAGACACAGCCTGTTCGCAGCAAAGACATTCACTTGGTGATTTCAGCCAGACAACAGGTTACGCGGGCCGAGGTGCTGACCAAGTGGGCGAAACGACGGGGCACAGACGCCTCAGCTTGGCTTGCATGTCGCCACCAAACCTCCGACACCTTTTTTGGTCGCCCTCCCCCCCGTAGGCGAATCGACTCTGGAAGGACAAACTAATAGCGGTCGTGCCGGCGCCATTCAAACCCGGCGCCTTCAAACCACGCCAACACGCGCGTCTGCTTTCTTCACCTCCCTCCCTTTGCGTCGCATCATGAAAACGGTCCAACACGAACTAGCGATTCTCGGCGGCGGCCCGGCTGGCTACGTCGCTGCCCTCCGCGCAGCACAATTGGGCATCGACGTCGCGTGCATTGACGAAAACGCCCGCTTTGGCGGCACCTGCTTGCGTGTCGGCTGCATCCCCAGCAAAGCACTTTTGGAATCAAGCCACCTGTACGAAGCGGCTCAGCACAACTTTGCCGACCATGGATTGAAAGTCGGCTCCGTCGAACTAGACCTGACGAAGATGATGGCTCGCAAGGACAAAATCGTCGACACGCTTACCGGCGGCATCGACATGTTGTTTAAAAAACGCAAAGTCACCGCCTACCGTGGTCGCGGCACCATGCGTGACGTCGAAACAATTGCCGTCAGCGGTGACGAACCGACGTTGGTCAAAGCCGACCGAATTCTGATCTGTACTGGTAGTCGCCCCGCCACGCTGCGCGGAATCGAAGAAGACGGTGATCGAATTGGCAATAGCACCACCGCCCTGTCGTTTCCCGATGTACCCGAGCGACTGGTCGTCATCGGTGGCGGCTATATCGGCTTGGAACTGGGCAGTGTTTGGAACCGACTGGGCAGCGAAGTCATCGTGCTCGAAGCAATGGAAGGAATCCTGGCCGGCATCGACAGCGAATTAGCACAACTTGCACACCGGACGTTTAAAAAGCAGGGATTGAAGTTTCATACCAAGACGTTCGTCGAATCGGCCAAACGAGACGGTGACCAATGCGTTGTCGCGATCAAAGACGGCGAACCGATTCGTTGTGACCGTGTCCTGCTGTCGACCGGTCGCACGCCTGCCACCGATAGTCTTGGCCTGGAAGAAATCGGGTTAGAAACCGACCAGCGAGGTTTCATCAGCGTCGACGAAAATTACGAAACCGCAGTTGAAAACATTTTTGCCACCGGTGACTGTATCGGTGGCGCGATGCTGGCGCACAAAGCGATGGAAGAGGCGATCGTTTGTGTCGAAAGAATGGCCGGAATGAAAAGCCATTTAAACTACGACGTCATTCCCGCGATCGTTTACACCCATCCCGAGATCGCGATGGTCGGCAAGACGGAAGACCAATTGAAAGAAGCTGGCATTGCGTACAACAAGGGTGTTTGCCCGTTTGGAGCCAACGGCCGCGCTCGCACGTTGGGCGAACACGAAGGCCGAGTTAAGATTTTGGCAGACAAAGAAACCGACCGGGTGCTGGGCGTCCACATCATCGGTGCCCGAGCGGGCGACTTGATCGCCGAGGCCGCAGCGGCCATGGAGTTTGGTGCCAGCAGCGAAGATGTCGCGAGGACCTGTCACGCTCACCCGACGCTGTCAGAAGCGGTTCTCGAAGCGGCGCTGGACGTCGATAAAAGGGCGATTCATACGGCCTGATTCAAAATCAGGCAAACGGGTGTTGCGTCGGACATCGCTATGAACTTGGATACTTCCGACGTAATGATGGTGCGGCTATTGCTGCGGGGCAGCTCGTTAGACAATCCCGAATCGTTTGGCAAAACGCTGGCTGCGGTGATACGCGTACCACATACGCTTTGCCCGATCGGTCGAATGTCGTCGTTTTCGTTTTCCGTCTGGCATCGTTCAGTTCCTCCAAGTGGGTGCGTCCATCAAAGGATTGCTCGCTATACGCTTAAGCGGACAGCGATCCCAGGTGATACGAACCCTTTTCCAAATCCTGTGGGATATCTATCAATGCGAATGTGATGCCAAAAACACGCGATTTCGCAAAGAAAATCCACGATTTCCATCCGTAGAAATCGGACAATCTGCTCCTTTACGGATCTCCCGTTATCGATGGGTCGTTTCGGTGGCAGGCTCCTGTGCGAGCTGCCAGTAAGTGAGTTCGCCGGCGCGACGGGGCACCAACGAACCACGACGTCGCGCTGGCAGTCGGGCCCGGACAACTTCATAAAGATCCCGCAGAATCGATTGGTTGTCGCCGTAATAGCTGTGCCCTAACAAGCTGAGATCGATTCCGCTGACATCGATTGTTTCAATCCCGGGAACGACCACTAAGTTGGTCCCACTTTCACCCGCCCGCGGATAACCATGCACCCGCTTGGATGCGATCAGCGCTTGATCGTCCGACGATGCGTACAACGTAACTTGATTGGCAATCGACATCAGTGATGGTGCCAAGTCCCGCCGAAAGTGATCGGCATCCACGTCGGGAGCTGCCAAGACGATGCGGTCAAAAACCGGAAGCTCCGTTTTGGTCTCCCACTGAATCTGTTTCATCGCCGCAGTCATCGCCCGATTGCCCATCGAATGTGCCACGACATTGATCGATCGAGCACCACTGTCGCTCGCCAGTTCCGACAGGAATTCCTTCAGGTGCGTCACCGTCCACTGCGAATTGTTTTCGTCGATACTGTAGCCCATCAACCTGCCTTGGCTTGGCCAGCTATAACAAACCGGCACACCTTCGAATGGCAGGTCGACCGCCATTTGCGCGGTACGTTGGACCGCCGATTCAAAATTGACGTTGTAGCCGTGGATGAAAACCAGCAGATCGCGATCTTGTGACGTGGCCACCGTCTCAGCCAATCGTTCTTGAAACTCACTTTTGGAAAGCTCGGTGGCAGTCGTCAGGACAATATGCTCGCTTTGATCCTCGCGGAATTCAAACCGCAACAAGCTGGGACGCTCCACCTGTCCTCGCTGGTGACTGACCGGCACGGTAACTTCGCTGATCCCGCGAGCCAAAATGCCACGATCGCCACTGTAGGTCACGCCGTGTTTTTCGATCCCGGTGTGACCAAGAACAACCAGGCCCGCTGCCATCACAGCGGCACCCGTTGCCAACATGGTCGTCGATACTGCCAGACGCGACCGTCGACTGATCCAGAACATGCCGGACAACACAAACAACAATAGCGAACTGCCACACAGAATTTTTAGTTGCTGATGCTTGCCGGTCACATCGTATGCCGACAACGATAGTGGCCCTCGTGCGCGATCGGTTGCATAAAAAACTTGAATCGTTGCAAACGACTGCCCCGGTTCAAAAGTTGCACCGGCCGGTAAATCGGCAAACGGTCCATTGTTGGTACCCGCCGATTCAGCCACCGCGGCACGCGCCGATTCAGAAACCTCAGCCACGGCCGATTCAGCCATTGCACCGACCGCATCGCGATAGGCAGATGGTTCACGCATGGCCGCCGTGGCGCTGCGCAATGCGGACAAGTCACCCGCGTGATCATGGGGATCCCGCCCGCCAACGCTTCTTTCGCGTGCCGATGCCACCGCCGGTGAATTCTCACGCGACGCAGCGTCGGTCACGGAAGCGTCTTGGTCCGTTGCCGTTGGCAATTCTGGCGCGGCTTCGCTGGCAGTAGACGTATCAGCCGACGCTGTTGCACGATCAGACTGTTTGCTACAGCCACCGATAACCAACAGGACGCAAGCGATCAGTGCGCAACGAAGCATGACAATACCGTTTGGAGACAAACCGACGAAAACGTTCTCGACTCTATCTCTCCAGTACCACCTAAACGGTACCCAAGTCGATGCCAATCAGGTGAATCCGACGCCGTGATGCGGGCCCAATCGGTCGGCATTAGCGTTTGCTAGAATTGGTTTGTGCGGTCGTTCGCAGCGTTGACACAGATTGGCGAACGCCCGACTGGTTACTTGACCCGGTTACTTGGTGGCGTTCGAAAAATCGCGGCGATATCGCGCCAGCAATGCCTCCGCATCGTTTTGGACCAAGTACATCTTTCCGCGAATCACTTTGCTCTCGCCCGGTTCCAAGCCCCCAATGCGAAAGTCGTTGTGCATGCAAGTGATCACACCCTGAAAAATTTCCTGATAGGGCTCCCATGCCACCGCCAAAATCATTGTTTCGTCCGCGGAGTAACACCCGGTCAAACCACTCGACGGTACGAACTGGCTAAGTGGCCGCGGATTGACATCATCGCGATCGACGTGCGCCGGTGCGTAGACCTGACCGGGCACGTAGCGTGCTTGCAATGCCCATGGCTTGGTGGGCAGACGTGTCAGTTTGCCATCAATCATCAAAAAACATTTTTGAATGTAGGGCGGGTACACGTCTCGCGATTGCGTCGTATCCGCACCGGTAAACCCGTCCACCCGCATACACGGTTGTGCCCAATGGGCCTCGGATGTCTTGTCGGTTGGATTGGTCGCTCTGACCAAGAAAGTCACTTCGTCTTTGCCCGATTCAATGACGTGTCGAACGATGACCCCATCGGCCAATCGATCTTCGATTTCCAACCGGCGATGATCCTCGCTCTCGCTGATCAATCGGCTCTCGTGAACAATGACCGTTTCTTTCCATTCGCGGTCCGTCGATCCCGGTCGGCAGTACGCTTCCAAATAATGGGTTCGAATCGGGCCACCGGGAATAATCGATCCAGAAACGGTCAGATATCGATCCTTCCATTGCAGTTGCAAATACGAATCGCCGTCGTTCTGTCCAAATACCTGCGTCGTCCAAACAGACAATCCGATCATCAGAAACAGTGCTTTGGTCATGTTTGTCTCCCAATCGCTTCCACGTTGTCAAATACTGAATCCGTCTAACGCATGGCATCGTCCAGCAAGGTCAAAGTTGTTGGCGAATCTTTTGTATCTGTTTGCGATGAATTTCCGTATGCACCGACGCCAGCGTAAACCATTGTTTGGCGTTCAGTGCGCCGAACCAGGGATGGATGTGCCGTTTGCCGGTCGCAAGTGAATCAATTTGTTGCACCGTTCTCTGAAACTGTCCAACCGACTGTTCAAAGCGATCCACCGAATCGGGTCCCGCATCCACGCGGGGCTTCACATCTTCGATGCGGACTACTTGATCAAATGGTTTCCCACCCGCGAGAGACTCAATGATCGCTTCAATTGCGGGATTGACGATGCAGAGGTGATCCACCGTCATGTAGATCGACCAATCACGACTACTGTCTTCGATGCCGACAATCCGATCGATCAGGACCCGCTGCTTTCCTTGGTCGGCAGTCAGCCCATCACATAGGGCGATGATTTTGGCCGACTCTTGCTCCATCTGTTTCGCCAATTGCGACCGCTTCATCGCGGCTGCGGCAAGCCGCAACATTCGGTTGGCGACGAATCGTTCGATTCGTGGCAAGCCGGCACCGGGAGCCTGGAGCGACGTCGACATGGTCATTTCGCACAACGCAATGGGATAGGAAGTTCAGCATATTCCTACCTCCACTTTACCAATCTCGCGGCGAAGCCGTTACCACGCCAGCGGCTAAGCCACGGCGCGGTGCGACTTCGTTTCTTCGTCTACGTGCGTAGCTGGATGCTTGGCGATTTGCTCGATCGCTTTTTGATCCAGCCAACGCGTGATTCGCGTGCGGGGCTGCATTGGCAAAATATCGGCAGACTCACCCCGCTGCGCTGCCATTGGGGCTGCCAACCGTCGGTTTCCCAATCGGCGGTTTCCCAACCGGCGGCGAGTGCGCTGGGCCAGCGAACTGGCCACCTTCATGCCTTCGATCAGATAATCGGTCAATCCGATGCACACCATCTCCGTCCGCGAGTCAGCACCGCCATAGATCGGAATCTTGCGTCCTACTTTCGACGCGGCATCGCGAATCAAAAACGTCGATAACCGCGGCCGACTGGCAAACATCTGTAGCAAAAAGGCACCCGTTCCCAACGTTGGAATCCAGCAAACCATCAAGGCCTCACCGTGAGCAATGCGTTGCCGTCGATTCACCCAAGTACTGCCAATCGTGCATACCGTTCGCAACACGGGTGTGAAAACCAGCGGCACCAAAAACCAGGGGTTTCCGGTGCCCGCAAATGCCGCGATCCCACCCACTTTTGCGGGCAGCATGACCGGTGCCAAAGCCTTCAAGGCCAAGTGCAGCCCGAAACCTCGCGTGTAGACTCCGACCTCTTCACCACAAAGGTCATTTTGTAACTTGGCCGCCTGTT
>JABDKS010000813.1 GCA_013002105.1 Pirellulaceae bacterium
GTGAAGACACCGAGCGAGGAAAACCGGATCCCGATGTATTTTTGGAAGCGGCCAGACGCTTGGGAGTCGCCCCAGATGTATGCTGTGTCTACGAAGATGGCGATCCGGGAGTCGAAGCTGCCCGGCGAGCGGGCATGCAGTGCGTCGACATCCGCGAGATGGACATCGCGTAAGTCGTAGAACGGACTTCAGTCCGTTAATGCAGCATGTCGTGATGCCGGATTTTTTGGGTAACGGACTGAAGTCCGTTCTACGTTGGGGAGTATGTTTTGTGATGCGGTTGTTAAGTCTCGTTGCCGTGATGTTTGTTCCCTGCGTTCTGCCTGCGGCCCCGCAAGGTGACCGTCCGAACCTGATCGTTATCATGGTCGATGATATGGGTTACGCCGGACTGAGTTGTTTTGGGAATCCCTATTTCAAAACTCCACGTCTGGATCAATTGGCGGCTGAAGGAATGCGGCTGACAGATTTTCATTCGTCCGGGACGGTCTGTTCCCCGACGCGGGCTGGCTTGCTGACCGGACGCTATCAGCAGCGGGCCGGGATCGAAGCGGTGATCCATCCTGTCAGCGACCATCCCGAACACCGTAAAGGTTTGCAACTGCGCGAAACGACATTCGCCGAGGTGTTGCAGGCAGCCGGCTACGTCACCGCTTTGATTGGCAAATGGCATCAAGGGTACCCACAAAACTCAGCCGACTATCATCCCCAGAACCACGGGTTTGATCAGTTCATCGGTTACCACAGTGGCAATATCGATTTTGTCAGTCACGTCGGCGATCATTATCGACACGATTGGTGGCACGGCAAAACCGAAACGCCAGAGCCAGGGTACAGCACGCATCTGATCAATCGGTACGCGATCGATTTTGTTCGCGATCATGCCAATAAGCCGCGGCCGTTTTGTTTGTACATCGCACACGAAGCGATTCATAATCCGGTACAAGTGCCGGGCGATCCGGTTCGCCGAACGGTCGACAAGTGGAGTCGCTGGAAATGGCAAGATCATCCAGCCGAAGAACGAATCGCAAAGTACAAAGGGATGACGCTGGCAATTGATCAGGGCGTTGGGAATCTGATGGAGACTTTGCGAGAGTTGGAGATCGACAAAAACACATTCATTTTATTTTTCTCTGACAACGGACCCGCGGGTGATTTTCCCAGCGGCAGTCCGCAGCTACGAGGTCGAAAGGGTTCCGTGTACGAAGGGGGTCACAAAGTGCCGGCCATTGCGTGGTGGCCGGGCCAGATCGACGCGGGCGGCGAGTCGGACGAGACGATCATCAGCATCGATGTCATGCCGACGCTCCTAGCGATCTCCGGGGTCGAGACTTCCGCACCGCAAATGGATGGAGTCGATTTTTCGCCAGTGCTGTTGTCCGGGGGTCAATTGCAATCCCGGCCGCTGTTTTGGGCGTCGCTAGGAAACAATGGTTCACGGGAGGAAGCGATGCGGGAGGGAGTTTGGAAGTTAGTGGTCAGGCATCCCAAAGCAAAACCAGGAACATTCGATAAAGAAACGGTCGAACTATTTGAACTGGCCCGAGACCCCGGCGAACAAACCGACGTCGCCCAGCAGCATCCCGAGCGGGCCGCAGCGATGCTGACCGAGTTAAAAAATTGGTACACGACCACTCAGCAGACTGCCACCAGGCAACCAGGCGGATGGCTGAGCCCGAAATAGCGTCTGTTCCAGTAAATCCTGATCGCGGAAATCGAATCCGCGGTGACCGCAAAACTTTCATTCACGGTCATCGAGTTGGCGTAGAATAGGATCCATGCGAAACCGGATTCTTCTCGTCGTAGCGATTCTAGCCACAATCAACGCAGTCATGACGGCGCAGAGGGTGCCAGCCGAAGAGCCTGCGCGAGCGTTCTTGAGCGGATTACGAGCACGCGGGTTTTACGATACGGCGCTTGAGTACTTGGACCAGATGCAATCAAGCCGGTTGGCACCCGCGGAGTTGAGGGATTCCATTGCGTTTGAAAAGAGTTTGCTGTTAATCGAAGTCTCGCGTACGCAACGTGAACCGTCGGTGCGCGCAAAGCAAATCGATCAAGCTCAACAGCTGTTACAGCAATTCATCGACACCAACAGTTCCAGCCCCAAAGCGAATGCAGCACGGAGTCAACTGGGAAGTTTGATTGTCGAGCGAGCACGGATGAAGGCCGAGGAGTCTAAAAAAAGGGACCGACAGACGTTGCAGAAGGAATCACTCGCTCTGTATGAGCAGTCATTCGTTGTCTTTGACGAACTTCAGGCACAAGTCGACAAGCAGCTGTCCGCGATTCCCAAGGTGCTGGATACGCGTGATCGCAAGGAGGCAAAGTTGATCGAGCGGCGCAAGCAGCTACGGGCTGATTTTTTGCAGACAGAATTGTTTGCCG
Organism: Pirellulaceae bacterium; assembly: GCA_013002105.1. The sequence goes on from JABDKS010000813.1 coordinate 2,389, forward strand.
CGGCGATTCGCGAAGAGTTGGCTGACATGCTGCCCCCGGGGTCGAGCGATCAAACGAAGTATCTGACCGAAGCGGCCGAAATGTACGATGGGATTTACAAAAAGTATCGTACGCGGTTGGCCGGCTTGTACGCCCGGATGTATCAGGGCCGATGTAATCAAAGATTGGGTAAAACCAAAGATGCGTTGGGGTATTTTGGCGAGTTGCTAGACCAGCCGGACGAGCCGGAGACGATGCTGGCTTTAAAAGCAAAAACGCTGCGACTGGCAATGGAATCGTGGTTGTCGCCCGCCGAGAGGAAGTACTTCGAGGCGATCAAACGAGCGACACGCTGGTTTGACGATTCTCCTCGCGGCAAAGAGCGCGAACCCGATTGGTTGGCGATCCGGTTCAGCCTGGCCCGGGCGTACCGAATGCAAGCCGACGATGCACGTGATGACGAACCGGTCAATCAACAATTCATTGATCGGTCATTGGCAGCCGCAAGAACTCAATTGGAATTGGTGGCCAGCGAATCGGGAGAATTCCAAGAGCCAGCGCAAAAAATGCTTGCTGAACTGGGGGCACCGGGTGTAGCCAATACCGGACCACAGATCGAGACATTTGATGCAGCCGCCAAGGCTGCCAAGAAAGCACTCGATGCGGTGGCACCCGCGACCAAGACGCTGCAGGAATTGACAAGTCAATTTGCGGCCGCAAAAGATCCCGCGGCCCGGGCGTCATTACAAGAACGACTTGGAGAGGCGAAGACGAAGCTCGATGAGACACAAAACCAGGCCATCGACTATTACCGCCTGGCGATCGAATTGGCCGATGATCAGACGCCGCAGTCGAATATCAATTTGGCGCAGTACTTTTTGTGCTACCTGTACTTCTTAAAGGAGGACTACTTTGATGCCGCTCTGGTGGGCGATTTCGTTGCGACGCGGTATCCCGACAGCCCCGGTGCGCGGCAATGTGCCAAGATCGCGATGGCCGCCTATTTAAAAATGGCGGAACGCAACACCGATGCGGATCAGGAATTTGAGATCCAGCGATTGACATCGGTCGGAACCTACATCTCTGACACCTGGCCCAACGCAGCGGATACCGAAAAATCTCTCGCTTCGTTGATCCCCGTCATGATCAACGCGGGCGAATCGATGCTGGCGGCTGATTTCTTGCAGCGTGTCCCTGAAACATCGGCACAGCGTGGCGAGTTAGAACTGATGACCGGGCAAGCGATCTGGGGCTCGTATCTGGCCGGTGATCAGCAACTGCGTCAGTGGCAGCAAACAGAGATTCCCGACGACGTGAACTTGGAAATCCGGCAGCGTGAACTCGATGCAATGAAGCAATCGGCACGACAGATTTTGGAGGATGGTTACAAGCGTTTGCCAGAGGAGCCGTCCGTCAACACGTCCAACGCGACGGCAATGCTTTCGTTGGCACAGATTCATGTCGAAGATGGACAGTTCGAAGACGCGATTGTGGTTTTGGAGCATTCGGTGATCGGTCCGTTGACGTTGGTTCAGCAGAGCAGCGATGCGGTCTCCAATCCGGTTTTTGTCGAGGAGACCTATCGGACATCATTGCGAGCTTATGTTGCTTCTCTGGCGGACGGTGGAGCCGATCGAATGGCGAAGGCCAAGAACGTGATGGCGCAAATGCAATCCGCCCTGGGAAGCGATGCCGCGGGCAAACAACGCATGTTGGGTGTTTATGTCGCGCTGGCACAGGATGTCCAACGGGAAATGAAATCAGCGGCGCCGCAATCACGCGAACAAATGTCGGAGGTCTTCGAGACGTTTTTGTTGGAATTGAGTCAAGGCTCCAGCGAGTTGAGCGTTTTGAATTGGGTTGCCGAAACCTTTGCCAGTTTGGGAGCAGGGTTTGACGATGGTGACGAACCGAGCGAGAACGCCAAGAAGTACTACCAACAAGCGGCGACTGCGTTTGAGAATCTATTGAATCAGGGTGGGCTGTCGCCGCAAATGCAAACCCAAACCAAGGCCAGATTGGCGAGTGTCCACGCACGGGCAGGCGATTTTCCTGCGGCGTTGAAACTGTACGAAGAAGTTTTGGTTCAAAATCCCAACGCAATGAATCTGCAAGTGGCCACTGCGCGGATGCTGCAGCAATGGGCAAAACAAGATCCAGCGAAGTATGACGATGCAATCAACGGGATCGGAGCCAAGGTTTGGGGGTGGCTGAAGATTTCGCTCGCGGCCGCCGGCCGCGCTCCGTTTCGACAAGACTTTTTCGAAGCCCGTTATGAGATCTCCCATTGCCAAACGAAACTCGCGAACACCAAATCAGGTCCAGAGAAAGCGAAGTTGCTGGCAACCGCTCAGAGAAACCTCGCCAAGACAGCCCGACTGTATCCGACGCTAGGAGGCAAAGAGTCGTACGACAAATACGACGTCTTGCTGAAACAGATCCAGACGGAGCAAGGTAATCAGCCAAGTGGGCTGGAGGCGCTGGGATTGATTCAACCAAAAACAGAACGGTAGGGAACGCATGAATTTTCCAGTGACGAATCGTTTGGCGACCTTAGGTGTGATCGTTCTGCTTTCCGGATTAGGCGAGATCGCGGCACAGTCAGTTGATCAAATTCAAACCACCAGCGGCTCGCGTTTGGAAGGAAGCGTTACGGCTGTTACCCCGGTCGAAGTGACCATCGACGTCCGTGGTTCCAAACGGGGTGTACCGGTCAACGAAATCAAATACGTTGCCTTTGCCGATGATCCGCCGGAACTCAAAGCGGGTCGGAACCGAATTCTTGCCGGCAAGTTTGCCACTGGGTTGGCGGACTTAAAGAAAATCAATCCTGCGGACGTGCAAGGCGAACTGGTCAAACGGGATTTGCAGTTTTACCTGGCACTTGCGACCAGCGAGCTGGCATTATCAGCCGGTGGCGACAAGACGCAAGCCTCCGCCGCGATGCTTGCATTCGTCCGCGCCGCACCCAACAGTTATCACTTTTTTGATGCGGCACAGATGCTGGGCGATCTGGCACTTGCGCAACAAGATGCGGCAGGCGCGGCCAGATACTACGGCGCGATTTCCTCCAAGGCCCCCTGGCCTGAATACAAGATGGCTGCGTTGATGTCCGAAGCCCGCGCCTTGATCAGCCAGGGCGAATTTGCTGCGGCCCAGAAAAAGTACGAATCCGTGTTGTCAGCAAAATCCGATACGAAAGAATCTCGAAGACAAAAACTGTTCGCACAAATCGGTCGTGGCCGATGTTTGGCGGAAACCAGCGCTCCGCAAGAAGGGATCGATCTGATCGAAGAAGTAATTGCAAAGAACGATCCGGCAGACAGCGAACTGTTCGGGCGAGCCTACAACGCTTTGGGAGACTGTTTGCTCAAGGCGGGAAAAACCAAGGATGCACTGATGGCGTATTTGCACGTCGACGTGCTGTTCTATTCCGACCCAGAGATTCACGCCGAGTCACTTTACTATCTCACCAAATTGTGGTCGGCCACCAAGAATAACGATCGATCCATTGCGGCGCGCAAGATGCTGGATGATCGTTACGCCGGCAGCATTTGGGCGAGCAAGCCGTGATCGCTACAGCTTGGGCGGTTTCATGGGGTTAGAGACTTTGACAT
>JABDKS010000824.1 GCA_013002105.1 Pirellulaceae bacterium
GTCCGACACCACCCCCTCGAATGACCAGCCCACTTCCACAGACATTTCAAATTCCACCGATTTCGATCCAGAATTGGTCCAGCGAGTGAAGGCGGACGTGACGGCATTTTGTGCCGATTGCCATGCAATGCCTCGGCCGAGCAGCAGCCCTCGCGAAGGCTGGGTCGAAGAAGTCGCACAGGGGTTTATGTTGTATCGAACCGCCGGACGCGATGATCTGAAAGTGCCTGACGAACAGGAGACACTGGCATTCTTTCAGGCACAGGCAACCGATGAACTGCAATGGCCGTCGACGATCAGCAACCTGCCCGATTGTCCCTTGCCACTCCAAACCGAAGCGGTTCGATTACAGGGAACGCGCTCGCCCGCGGTGACAAACGTTCGCTGGATCGACATCGGTCTGCACGATTCACCCGCACTGGTTTATTGCGACATCAACACCGGCGGTGTGGTCGCACACTGGCCGCGCGTGAGCGGAAAACCGACCAAACGATTAGGAACGTTGCTGCAACCGGTGCACGTCGAGCCATGTGATCTGGACGAAGATGGATTGACCGACTTGGTCGTGGCGGACATAGGCGAATTCAATGCCGACGACAGCGACTTGGGACGGGTAGTCTGGCTGCGTCGCAAACCAGATTCAGAATCCTTCGAGAAAATTGTATTGCAGGAAAACCTAAGCCGCGTTGCCGACGTTCAGCCAGGAGATTTTGACGGCGACGGTGACACCGATCTGCTGGTCGCCGCGTTTGGGTGGCGAAATACCGGCCGGACGTTCTTGATGGACAACACTGGTATCAAAGACGACGACGGGAGACCTCAGTTCAAATTGCGAGAGATCGACGAAAGACACGGACCGGTCAACGTCACCCCGATCGATTTGAACAATGACGGACATCTTGATTTTGTTTCGCTGCTGAGCCAAGAGCACGAAGCGATCGAAGCGTTTATCAATGACGGAACCGGGCATTTCAAAAACGAAATCATTTATCAGGCACCCGATCCGGCCTACGGCAGTAGCGGGATCGAACTGGTCGATATGGATGGCGACGGTGACATGGATGTACTGTTTACCAACGGCGATTCGTTTGATCGTGGACCCAAGCCCTATCACGGCGTCCAGTGGCTCGAAAACAACGGCGCGTTTCCCTATCAACACCACCGCTTGTGTGATATGCCGGGCGTCTTGAATGCCAGGGCGGCTGATTTTGATGGCGACGGTGACATGGACGTCGTTGCCGTTTCACTGCTGGCCCGAACGACTCCACAGGATGTCGGCAATCTGAACACGTCCTCGATTATCGTCCTGATCCAATCTGACGACGGAACGTTTGAAACCACGTCGGTCGAAAACAAATTCCACCAGCACATCTCGGTCGCCACGGGCGATTTTGACGATGACGGAGACGTCGACTTCGCTACCGGCAACTTCATTCGACAAGGCCCAGCCGACAAACCCGACGTCACGATCTATTGGAACAAGCGGTAACGCTCTCGTGCTTCGTCAACCTTTGATGTCCGGGGAGTAGATTGATCGTGTGAAAGATCTTGCGACGCGGGGATTCTTAACATGATCCACTACGGCCAACCCTGGCACTGTATCCATCGCGTCCCGCTGACGATTCACGTTCCGATTCACCGACTGGTGTGCTCCAACTCGCTCCGCTTGATGACGTGCGTGTGCAATGTTTGTCCCTCCAAATCGATGCATTGCAGCTGAATCTGCGGATCCTCCCTCGTTGTGTCAAACTTCATCAAGGCAAACGAACAGGTTTCGCTGTGTCCCCAGATCAAACCGGGCGTCTTCACCACCGGATGCGTGTGATGATTGGTTAAACGCGAACTCTCGAACTCGTACAAATCATAACCATCTTCGCGCGATGTCTTGCGCAGATCCGTGCGATGTCGGTCGGCGGCGATCAACACAACGCCGTCAATCCGCTCGGATTCAATGTGGCGAAAAATCTCCTCGCGTTCTTCGGGAAACCCATCCCACGGGTCTCGACTCCCTTTTTTGATACCCGCGGTGAACGGGACCGGTGACGCAACGATTTTGAATGTGGCATCCGAGTCCGCGAGCGTCTCCAGTAGCCATTGTTTTTGCACTGGGCCGAGCATCGTGCCGCCTTTGAGATCACGGTAGTAGCGTCCGTCCAAAAGTATGAAGTGAACGTCGCCGATTCGGAAGTCGTACCAGCAACCCGGTTGCGATTCGCCGCCGCCGTAACCCGGGTTGGCCCAGTTTTGTTTAAAGATGTTCCAGACATTGCGTTTCCATTTCGGCTTCTCGATCTCGGGTCCTGGCACGCAATCGTTTGTCCCGAAATCGTGATCATCCCAGATCGAAAATATCGGTATCTGCGATGTCATTCGTTTCCACTCCGGCCGCGACTGACGCCGGTAGTAGCAGTAGTGCTGTGTCAAAGTCTTCTCAGGTTGATCGATATAAACATTGTCGCCCAACATCAAGAAGGCATCCGGTTTGGATTTCACAATCGTGTCCCACATCGATTCCCATTCGGGGACGTAGCCCGCGCCGCCGCCAAAGCCAACCGAAAAAACGCCACTCGTTTTTTCGGCAGGAAAGGTCCGAAACTGACCCGACGCGATCGGCTTGTCGTCCACGACCACGTCATACCGATAAACGGTCTCGCTTTTGAGATCTCTCAATGAAACCACTGTCGTGAAATCAGACTCAGACGTCGTTTGACCATCGGAGGATTGGGCTTCGGCATCATCGGCACTGGCACGAACAACCACCCCGGTCGGACGGCTGGTGCGGACCCAAATGGCCGCTGACTGGTCCGTTACATTTCCGACCATCGGTCCATGGATCAGCGGCGATACCTGCTTGGATGCCATCCAGGACTGAAATTCGGCTGTAGTATGCAGCTTCGACAGTTGCTCACGCGGCCCCACGATCAGTCGTTCGATCGGCAACCCCAGCTCGACAGCCTCGCGAGCCTGTGCCAACGCGTCACCCAGTTCGTCTTGCGCCAAACTACTTAACATTTGTACAAACGCCGACTCGGCCTCGCCCGCAAACGGCTTCTTGTCTTCCAGCGTCTTGTCCACTTTCTGGAACTTACCGTCGGCAATCAGCCGCACGGAATCGCGGGCCCCGTCGTGTTGCGCATGGATCGTACCCGGCAGCGAGCAGACAAACAGTGCGATCAGGATTCTGGATTTCATTGTCTCAATAACTTGGTCGGTCGGATGGACGGCGGGTTGGTGCGACGATTTAAAATGCGTGGTCGTTGCGGTTACAATCGCCTGTTGTAATCTCCCGACTCCACTCCGACCAGAATCCCGACCATGTCAAACCGCCGACTTCACCCATTCCGACCGACGCTGGCGATCGCATCCTTAACACTGGCAATGTTGCCGCTGATGAATGTTTGCCATGCCGATGTGGCACTGCACCCGCTATTCACCGATCACGGCGTACTACAACAGGACATGCCGGTGCCAGTTTGGGGTACCGCCGACGCCGACGCCGAGATCATTGTCCGCTGGGGCGAGCAAATAAAAGAAACGACAGCGGACTCGGATGGAAACTGGATGACGATTCTGGATCCGACTCCCGCGTCAACCGAAGGGCAAACGTTGACAGTGGACAGTGGTGATCAAACCGCCGCGGCCAGACATTTGCTGGTCGGAGAAGTCTGGGTCTGCTCGGGGCAATCCAATATGGCGATGTCGACCAGTCGCACCGACGACTTTGAAACGATCACAACAGAACTGAAGAACACAAGCAATCTTTCCAACATCCGTCTCTTTCGCGTTCCCGTTGCAGGCGCCGACGATCGCCAGGAGACAGTGGATGCCAAGTGGACCACCGTCGACGAACATTCCGCCGGATCGTTTTCCGCGGTTGGTTTGTACTTTGGGCGTGCATTGTCGCGCGATCGCAATGTACCGGTCGGATTGATCCAAGCAGCCAACGGCGGCACCAACGCTTACTCTTGGATCAATAACGACACGTACCTGAATGATCCCGTCGCACAAGTCACTCGCGATCATTGGGCGTCACTGATGACCAACGCATCGACTCAATTGGAAAAATACAAAGAGAACAAGGCCAAGTGGCTGGAGAAGGCGAAACAAGCGCGTGAAGAGGGCACACCGTTTACGCAGCGATCCCCACGTGAACCGATGCACGCTACCCATGTCAAACGTCCGACCGGTCACTACAACGCGATGGTCGCGCCGCTACAACCCTACGCCATCCGGGGTGCGATCTGGTATCAAGGCGAAGCGAATTCGCGACCGCCGTTTTGTTTTCAGTACAAAGATTTGATGCTGTCGTTGGTCGACGACTGGCGGACCGACTGGGCGGCAGCGACCGAAGATACACGCCGCGATTTTCCTTTCTATCTGGTCCAGTTACCCAATTACGGCAACGGCCCCAGTTGGCCGGTCATCCGTGAGCAGATGCTGCAATTCTGGCAGCAAGGCGACCACACCGGCATGGTGGTCGCCATCGATGTTGGTGATCCCGATGACATCCACCCACGCAACAAACTGCCCATCGGCGAACGCCTGTCACTTTTCGCGCGGGCCAATACCTATGGCGAGCAAATCGTCTACTCCGGACCGATCTATTCCGACCACAAGGTGAAAGGCAGCGAAGTCGCCATCGAATTCAAGCACGTTGGCGACGGGTTGAAGTCCAGTGACGGAGAGGATTTGCGAAACTTTCAAATTGCCGGCGACGATGGCAAATTCGTCGACGCGACAGCACGTATCGAGTCGAATCAAGTCGTTGTGTCGTCACCCGATGTTCCCAAGCCCGCTGCGGTTCGATACGCGTGGTCACCCAACCCGAATCGGATCAATTTTGTCAACGAACAAGGTTTGCCGGCAAGCCCCTTCCGCACCGATGACGCGCCGCTGCAATAATTCGTGATAATCCCGTCACCTTTGCCGTCAACGCAGAAAGGACCTCAGCAGCACCTCGCTTGAAAATCGCTCTTGCGATCATCGGTGTACGGGTCGCTTGTCTTGGCCTGCCATCTATCGCTCGGACAACTCTGCGGCCAACCGCTCGCGGAAAATCTTGCTGTTGTGGCGGATGTCCGTTGGTAGTGGTTCGTCGCGAATGATGATCTCGCTGATCCGACGGGTCAGCGGATTTCGAGCCGCCAAATCCAACAATTCTGCTTGCAGCGCCTCGCGTTCGGGTTGGTTCTGTGGTTGGTGCTGGGGGTACGTTTCGATCATCACGACGGGTGTCTGATTGGGTCGTTGCCCGCGCGGCACCAGCGCCGATCGATACACCGACTGATGGGCATTGAAGATTGCTTCGCATGGCACTGAATACAGGGTCCGCTTGCCGTCGACGACGCGGTGAGCCTTGCGTCCGCAAAACCAAAAGCGATCTCGATCATCCAAGTATCCGACGTCACCCATTCGATGCCAGAGTCGATCACCGTCGGCGACTTTGTGCATCGCATTCTGGTCTTCGCGCACCACGTAACGCTGCGTCACCATCGGACCGGTCACCATCAACTCGCCAATTTTGCCACGCGGGAGCTCGGTCGTTTCGCTGATGTCGGCGATCGGTCCATCGGAGATCTCGATGACCCGCCACTGCACGCCCTCGAAACGCGTACCAACACATGTTCCTTTACCCTTGGCTGCGGCTGGCCCGGTCTGCGCGATCACTTCGCGTGATTCGATCGATGCAATCGGCAACGCTTCGGTCGCCCCATAGGGCGTGACGATGTCGGCGTCGACGTGTATCAATTCACGCAGTTTTGCCAAGGTCTGGGCCGGCACCGGCGCACCTGCAGACAAAACGCGTTTCAAAGTCGGAAACGGTCGTTCGACATTCCTGTCCTCGCACCATCGCACCACGGTGTTCCACAATGCCGGTGAACCGAACGCTTGATCGACTTCCCATTGCTCGGCCGCTTCGATCAAACGCTGCGGGTTCACATCGGCTGGTCGCGTCGGATCCATGTCGGGAATGATCGTGGTGACGCCCATCACCGCATCGAAAAGACCGAACAGCGGAAAACAGGCCAGGTCACGAGACCCGCGATGAATGTCGTACCGCTCGCGAATCCGATCGATTTGTGCGTGAAACGTACCGTGCGTGTACAGGACTCCCTTGGGAGGCCCCGTGCTGCCGGTCGTAAAAATGACCGCGGCGTCGTCGCTTCGCTCGATCGTCGGCAAAATTGATCGTTGCTGATCTTCGTTCAACTCTCGGCCCAGCGTTTCGATTTGCTGCAGCGTTTTTCCA
>JABDKS010000829.1 GCA_013002105.1 Pirellulaceae bacterium
CCTGTCGAGCGCGGTACTTGGGTTCAATCTTGTCCGAGGGATCTAGGATGCTGGCAAGAATCTCCCTTGTAGTCCGCTGGATACCGAGGCTGCTCAAATCAGGGCCAACATTTTTCCCAACCGCTCCGATTCGATGACATTGTCGGCAATTGATCTCCTTGGATTGCTCGAAGAGTTGCCGCCCTCGCTCGCTTGATCCTGCGATGGCCAATAGCGCATCGGCATTGATGGTGGGACCGAGTCGCTTCACGCGTTGGCTTTCCGGTAGATAATGTTCAAACAAGTCGCGAATTTGAGGTTCCTGGTGGGCGTTTCCGAGCCTGACAATCAAGTTCCGCAGTTCGCTGTTGTCCAGTTCGTCACTGCACGCCAGAGAAAGCGCCGTCGCACCCGATGTTGACGCCAGGAGCGAATCGATGACTTGTTCGGGATGGTCCTCCGTCATGAGTGAATGAATTCGTTGCTGCAACGGTTCGCTCGCATTGACCGATGGCGGCATCGAGGAAATCCAATCGTGCAGCAGACGCACGCCTTTCAAATCGATGACATTGGATCCGAACTGCGGCATATGTCCACGACCCGATTTGAGTGTGCGATAGAGCAGCACACTGCGAAAAGGGTCACCCGGCGCGACCACGCGGGCATCCTTGATTCCAAAGGAACCTTGTGCGGGCAAAGCGTCCAGATAGTTGTTTTCTTGAAGTGACTTGGTCAGATCAAAGTTGAAATTCGCTGAACCGCCGCCTTGGGGTCGATGACAGGTAGAACAGTTCAGTGCCAAGTAGGAGCGTGCTCGTTCTTGCAGCGTACGTGAAGTGTCCGTTGGTGACGCGATCGGCGAATTCGCGGGAATGGATTGCTTGAATAAGCCTAACCGAGCAAATCGTGCCAGTTGATTTTCATTCTGGTAGCCGATATTCAACTGTTCGGGCCAGAACGCGTGGGCGACTCCAGCTGCCCAAATATGGCACAACAAGCATTCACTACGACTTGAATGCCGCCAAGTCTGACTTCGCGATCCGCCCGGCGCGGTTGGATCTTTGACAACCAGTTTGCGCTGGGTTGCAATGTCGTCCTGCAGTACTGCGTCAGTTTGTTCGTCGTTCCAAACATAGTTGTAAGCCCGCCAATCGTCGTTCAAGCGATGCAAAAGTTGCGTCTCCAGTCGGCGTCGTGAACTTGGCTGGTCCGGATCGGGCAGGTAACGAACTGTTTTGGCTAAAACGGTTCCGCGCGGAAAATCGAATCGGCCGGCCGTGTCGCCGGTTTTCCAATCGTCCCGTTGAAACAAACCTAACTGCTGGGAACCAGGAACGGCAATCCACTGACGCGAGTCGGTTTCGTCGGCCCAGTGATGCGCGCTGATTTCATATTCTTCGACACCAGGAGCGGGCTGCTGATTGACGACGTCCGAAAATAGGCCGGTATCACTGAGGCGACGCGGAAATTCTGCCTGGTTCGCGACTTGAGTGTTGGGGTCTAATCGCCAAATGGTTCCGTCGTAGCCAAGAATCAAAACTTCGCCGGTCGGGTCCAGCATGAAGCTGATCACCCGCAGCGGTGTATCGACCAATTCTTTTTGCCAGAGCACACGATCACCGTCATGTTTCAAGGCCCATACTTTGCCGGTCATCCAGTCGCCATAAATGTAGGCACCTTTCAATTCGGCGATCCGATCACTTTGCCAGAAGTGCCCACCGGAGATCGAGCGAGAATCGACGTGCGTGTGCTCGAATATTGGCGGTGAAATTGAGACATCGGGCTGGACATCCGGTTTGACGCTCTGGCTTCCTTCCATAATGCTCCATCCGTAATTCGCACCGCGCCGAACCCGGTAAATCATTTCACGCATCTCCCATCCGACATCAGCAGCCAGTAGGTCGCCGGTGTTTGGATCGAATGCGATTTTCCACGGGTTGCGAAATCCGTAAGCCCAAATTTCTTCTTGGATGTCGGGGTCGCCCAGGAAGGGATTGTCCGGTGGAACTCGGTAGGGACGGTCGGCAGAGGGTTGGCTGACATCAATACGCAAGATCGTCGATTGGATGTTGCTGCGATCCTGTCCAACGTTCAGTGGATCGGGTGGATAGGCGGGCTGTCCGTCTCCAATCGCCAGATAGAGCATGCCGTCGGGGCCAAACCGGATGGACGATCCCATGTGTCCCGAACTACTCCAACTGGTCAGCACCTCGAGGCTGTCGGGGTCCACGGTCGGGATGGTAGGGTCCGTCACCCGGAATCGACCAAGATGTACGCCTTTGGGATCCTTTTGCTTTGACAGATAGGTAACGAAGCACCACGGTTCATTTTCCAAGTCCGGATGGAACAAAACAGCAAACGCGTTGTAGACGCGTTCGTTGGCCGCGTCACTCATGTTCACAAAAGGCTCGGTCGTCGCGTTCTCTGGATCGTTCTCGAAGGCAACGAGTTGGCCGCCGGTCTGAGTTGCAATCCATTTACCGGCGGTCGCACACCACGACACATCCGTCGGACGATCCAATTGGACGTGGGGAAAAACCCGAGTCGCTTTGTACGGCAATGGCGGATCGGGGGTTCCCTGAACGTTGGAGACGGTCCAAGGAATCTGACGCTGCGGCAACACCTCAGGCGTGTCGGCGGAGCATATCCGAACTGGCGACAGTAGTAGACAAGCAAACAACAGCAACGTCATCCACAAAAGGCGCAGTCCGTAACAATGTGTGGTTGCTTGTGAAATGGCTTGGTCCTGCAAAATCAGCGGCATGGCAGAATCAGCGTCATGGCAAAAAAGTAGAATGGAGCAGCAAACATTGCCGTCATTGTATCTGAACGTGATCGTCATCAACGGACAGACCGCGTTGTCTTGTCCTGATTTTGAATCGAAGGTGGAAATCCTTCGGATCCCGGCTTTTTCACTCTTCAGATCACTCAGGTTCAGCCATTAACTTGCAGAGTTTTGACTGCCTGTTCCTGGAACGCATTGGCAGCTGCACACATCAGGTCGATACAAACTCACGTATCTTCGGCGCAGATTTCATCGGGGGATCAGTAGGGAGAGCGAGTCCTAAAGATTCGGCACTGCCGGTGCAGTTTCGTTGAATGCCGCGAGCCTCGCCGGCGATCCAGTACTACTTCTTGGCTCGCAATGAGATCAGCTTTTCGATTCCCTTGCGATTGGCTACGGGATCTTTGCCTTCGCGGCTGGATTCATAGACGAGCCAGCCGTCGTACGATGCCGCATCAAGGGCTTGAGCGAGCTTGGCAACGTCGATTTGGTCCTCGCCGAATATGGGTCCGCCGGCCGGTTTGATGTGAATCTCGCAAAAGTGCTGGCGACCATGCCTCCGGATCGTCTCGTAGATATCTTCTTTGGCAAAAAGATTCCCGGTGTCGTAGTAGATTTTCAAATGACTCGGAAACTCAAGTGTCCTGAGCAACTCCAGCACGCGATCGGTGGTCACCGGAGCTTCGATGCCAATCACAACGCCCTTGAGTTTTGCGTAGGGCAGGAGCTCGCGCATGAAGTCCGCGACTCCGTCGAACGCTACATCGCTGGTCTGAAAATCGGAGGGACCAAAAAATGGGAACAACATCCGTGTGGCACCAAGCGCATGGCACGCATCAATGGTTTGCTTTGCAATCCGCATCGCGACCTCACGGTCTTTGTCCCAGATTTGGCACTTATTCAAGCTGCCGGCACAGAGCGAGATGATCTGGACTCCGTGATGCTGCGACGCTTGGTGCCAAGATTCGACAATCGCTGGATCTTGGCCGATTTGCAGTGAAAGTGTCGGGTCGATCGGTTTCTTGCGTATCTCGACCGGCATTCCGCTGTGCATTTGAATCGCATGGTACCCAGCCTCCTTTGCGTCCTGGAAACTGGTAACGTCCGCGAACTTTTTAAACGCTGTTTCCATCACCGCAATGCGCGGTTGGGTTTCCTGGCCAAATGACGGTGCGATCGCTGAGAACGCCGCACTGGTGACAACCAACCACAGAAGCAAAGTGCGCACGTGCATATTTCCCGTTTAATGTTGATAGAAATTCAGAGGTTTTACTTACCGTCACGCGCCCACTGTTTGTACAGCTCGGCGTTCTTGCGGTAGTTTTCGCGCGAGGTCTTATTTCGCGTCGACTTCATTTGGTCTTCCGTCTCCAGCACATACACTTCCAGTGTTTCGGGACCTTGATCGCCTGTTTCGTCAATCCATTGATTCAGTCTCGAGCGGTGTTGAGACAATGCACTGGCGTGTTCAGGATCGTCAGCCAAGTTATTGGTCTGCCACCGATCGGCACCATATAGGTACAGCTCCTCTGGTGGCCGTGTTGGTGAGAAGAGTATCTGCTGCGAAAGTTCGCTTAGCTTACCCAACTTTTGGAGTTCGCGAAGACGCTGAAGGATCAATTTGCTGTCTTTGTAATCGCTGGGCATTAGCAGCGGGCGCTGGGGATAAAAATTTTTGATGTACAGATAGCGGTCCGTGCGTACCGATCGAATGCGATCCGCTGCCTCGCCGCAGCGATCACGCGCAGCGTACACAGCCTGCTTGGGCATGTATTCACTCGCCAAG
>JABDKS010000849.1 GCA_013002105.1 Pirellulaceae bacterium
GTAAGTGCGCGACCCGCCCGATTGTGAATCCGGGCGACGATCGTACGTCAAAATCCATTAAAACCTCAGAGCCAATTCATCTGACGGGGATTTAGACTTCGCAACCGCTTTGCTTTGCAGTCGAACCGACGACTATGCCGCCCGCACAGTGCCAGAGAGAAGTTAGAGAAGGGACGCCCGGGCCGTCGTAGGGAGTTGCCTTTCCCCCCTACCACCCTTGTCGCAGAGTATAGATCGCTACTGGGGGGTTCTTACAAGTATCAAAACCGAGTTTCGTACAAGAATGTAGCAAAATCCGCCACAATAGCTTGCGTTTACAGCTAACCGTGTTGTATTCGCCGGCGAGCCGAATGGACTAGCCTGGCCGAGATCGTGGGGACGGTACCCTGAAGTGTTACCCATGTCCCGGCACGGTGTTACATGTGTCCGGGCACGGTGTTACCTATGTCCCGGCACGGTGTTACCTATGTCCCGGCACGGGTGTTACGCATGTCCCGGCACGGGGCACAGACGTGACGCGACAGATGGCCTGGGTCGCGATTGGCAAATCGGCGACGCGCAGATCGAGCAATCGATATCGATGTCACCGCAACCCCCCCCCGCCACCGGTCACCACCGCATCGGTTCGCGAGGCGGATCAGGTGACTGACCCATATCGTCTGGCAATTGATCCAGGAGGGGATCCGTCCCACCGGCGTGCCCCGAGGCTTGATTTGCAATTGCGCCCAACTGGATTCGCATGCGTTGGTACCAACAAAACACAAAGGTCTGCGCGTAGACGGTGGCGATCGAAAACAGTGACACGACGAAAGCTTCCACGATCCAATACCAGCTCGGCGATTCAACAAAACTTGGATCCGCCAGCAAGACGATCGCCACCAAGATCGCGGTAAAGGCTATCGCGCTAACAAGGTACACACCTGTGATCACCAGAGCGACGACAAAGGTGTCGCCGAATCGGCCCTTGGTGATCTGAAAACTTCGTTGGACGGCGGTCGGACCATGGACGGCTTCGTTGACTGCGATGGCGTCGCAATAAACCGCACGGACCCAGAAATAAATGCCCGGGAAGATAAAGGCAATCAATCCGAACGCGCCGATCGTCCAGTACAGAAAATAGGTTGTCCACAGTCTTGGCCAACAGCGAACTCCCGCCGCCATCGACCGACCCCACGTCGGCGTTTGACCACGATAAGCACCCGCGACGGCTGACAAGATCGCACCGGTCGACAGAATGCCAAACCACCAACTGAACAGCTGCTGCATACGCAGCGATGTCCGCAAATCGTCTTCGTCAACAAAGTATTGATCGAGGTACGACAGCGCGAGATTCAACGGTAGCCAGATCGCCAAGCTACAAAGCAGCAAAACAAAAAAATGTTTTCGTAGGATCTTCAGCGCCAGAATGTGCGGGCTGGCACCCTGCATCGCAGCGGTCGGCACATCGTCGGAAAATCCATCGACGAGTGACATCTCAGCGGGCGGGCGATAGGGATCATTCATCGGATTGTCCGTCGGTGTGTTGGCGTCTTTATAGCAGTTCCCCACCTTTCTCTGGCAGTTGCAAGCGTCAATTCGCGATGACGCAGTTCACAAATCGCGAAACCTCCGCATCGCAGCAGGCTCTTGCAGTTAGCGGCCTATTTTTGCGCCGCCAATTTCTCAAATCGTACTGGAGCTAAGCATGTCTAAGTACACACACGGTTTTTGCGCGCTGTCGACGCTCGCCGTTGCGCTGACCATTGTCGGCGTGACGCAGCAGACCGCAACGGCGGCGGGGCTTTTGGTTGCCGAAGGTGGCTTTGGCGGCATCCTGGAAATCAAAGAACAAGACGTTCGCGTAACCATCAATCACAGCATCGCAGTAACCCAAATCGATCAAGTGTTTGTCAACAAAGAGAATCGGCAAGTCGAGGCGTTGTACACGTTTCCCGTTCCGCGTGGTGCGAGTGTCTCCAATTTCAGCATGTGGATCGGCGGCAAGGAGATGATTGGCGAAGTGGTCGAAAGAGAACGCGCGAGACAGATTTACGATAGCTACAAACGCAAACGCCGTGATCCCGGATTGTTAGAGCAAGTCGATTTTAAGCAATTCGAAATGCGTGTGTTCCCCATCGCGGCGGGTGCTGAACAACGCATCCGTATCGAATACTACCAGGAGCTGGACGTCGATCACGATTGGGCAACCTACGTTTATCCGCTCGCGACCAACGTCGGCAATCAACCGATCGACACCCGCGTGCAGGGACGTTTTTCGTTGAACTTGGATATCAAGAGTGAAGTGCCGATCAAGACGGTTCGCAGCGAGTCACACGCGGATGATTTTGTCGTGGTGACTCACGATCCTGCCTACGCTCAGGCAGCGATGGAATTGACCCAAGGCGACCTGTCGCGTGACATCGTGTTGGCGGTCGAAATGAAACGTCCGCGCACGGGGTTGGATGTCGTGACAAGTCACCCGCGAGGCGAAGACGGCTATCTGATGATGACACTGACGCCTGGCGACGATTTGAGCGACACGATGGAGCCGATGGACTATGTCTTTCTGTTAGATATCTCCGGCAGCATGGCGCGGGACGAAAAACTAGCGATCAGCCGCAAGAGTGTGCTCGCGTTTGTTGAATCGTTGGGACCGGAGGACCGATTCGATTGTCTCGCTTTTAATTTGGCACCGACGCCGCTGTTCAAGACACTACAAGCGGCCGATTCGAACCATTTGAATCAAGCAAAAGAGTTCTTTGATCAGCAGCGCGCACGCGGCGGCACCGTTTTGCAGCCTGCCCTGTCGGCAGCTTACAGTTATCGCGACGACGACCGGCCGCTGAACGTCGTTTTGCTCAGCGACGGCATGACCGAACCTGGTGAACAAGCTCAGTTGCTGAACTTGATTCAATCGCGGCCTGCGGGCGTGCGAGTCTTTTGTATTGGCGTGGGTAACGAAGTCAATCGGCCACTGCTAGAACAAATGGCGACGCAAGCGGGTGGATTGGCAGCGTTTGTCTCCACCCAAGACAGTTTTCAGCGGCAAGCGCAACTGATGCGACAAAAACTGGTTCGACCTGCCATCCAAAACGTGTCGGTGCAGTTCGACACCGATGGGATTCATGATGTCGAACCGATGGAATTGGGGGACCTGTTTTACGGCACACCACTACGGCTTTACGGCCGTTTTGACAAAGTGGGCCCGGTAACGGTGACTCTGAGCGGGCAAGTGCAGGGCGGTCCATGGAAGCAAACCGTCGATCTGGAATTGCCAAGAGGTGACGACGGCAACAGCGAGATCGAACGGATGTGGGCACAGAAACGTGTCGGGCGCTTGCTGGGCCAGGAGCGGGCTGGGAAGGGATCGCAGCGGCATGCGATTGTGCAACTGTGCGAAGGCTATTCGATTGTTTCTCCCTACGCATCCATGT
>JABDKS010000884.1 GCA_013002105.1 Pirellulaceae bacterium
AAACGCGATAACTGATTGAGCAATTCCGTCGACGATTGACTGCCCATCGGCAGCGGAACCTCGATCAGATAACCCGATTTTGCATCATCGCCCTGAGCCATCGCCTGATCGCGCGGCGTCAGCAGCGATGCAACCGCCAGACAAACAGCCAACAAAACCGATGGCCGGACCAATCCACAGCGCGCGCGCCGATTGGGTGCCGAAAACTTGGATAGAACGCCCGGTTGTGTTTCGCGTGCGTTTTGTTCGATGCGATCGTTCGGCACGGAAAACTCCATTGGTACCGAGGTCCGTCAGATGTTGACTTCTAGATTATAGGGCGGATGGAGGATCTAAAAGTGGCGGTAAAAACCAATGATTGCCTTGATCGACCGTTTCGGTCCGACCGCTCAAACACCACGTCAATCGCGAGCTTTGCCAAGGGGATCCAATTTATCCGACATAAATCAGCACTCACACAGACGGTAAATCGTTATTTCGGTAGTGGACACATTGCCATCCGCACCGCCGCAACCAAGTCACCGCCAACCAACAGGCAAACAACATCAACGCCGTGTCCAAGATCACGACGAACATCGCTGCAACCAGATTTTGGGTCAAATCGGACCATCGATAATGACTGGTTACCACCCATCCGACGATCACCAATGATGACAACAACGCAGGAATGACCGCCGCGACCAATGCCCAATCATTCCGCTTGATGGTGCTTGGATGACCACTCTTTCGCAGACCGTCATGTAGCCCGTCGCCACGCGAACGCGGTTGCAGCAGCCCAATGCAAAACAGAACCAGCGACAGTGCCGACAAGCCCGCGATTGCCATGCACAACCAAACCAAGACGAGGTTATCTTGAAAATCAAACAGCAGAATCAATGGCAACAGCACCGCAACGGCCCCAGTTAATTCCAGCAGCGTTCGCAAACTGGTCGGTGGCAGTTTTTTGGGGACGTGCCGGCTGTGAATCAATGACCAAGGGGTCCAAATTTCCGCGATGATTCCGATCGTGGCATTGATCACGAACGCGGCAACCAAATAGGAGCCCAACGTACGAACGTTATCTTCGATACTGCCCCGACCGCCGTAGTACGTCAACCAGTATCCCAGCAGGCCGGGAACTGCCAGCACGAGCGTTGTCAAAACTCGACCCGTCAGTGCAACGTGCCAAAACATAGGAACGGTGATAATCATCGCGGCCATAATCGCGACCGGAAACACAATCAAAGACCAACCGATCGCCATGTACGTGTAGTCACCTTTCCAGACAGAATATGATTCGACGATGAAAACGGCGAGGCGAAAAACAATGCTAAGCACTGCCAACAAAGTCGCGGGCCCCAGCAACCCAGTCAGAACACTCCACCAACCGATGCCGTTGAACTCGGGCTCTTCCCATTCCGGCAATATCACTTGCTGATAGGCACTCGGATCCGATTCGTACAGCGACTCCGCATCCTGGTCATCGCGCTGGCCCGTTTCCCCACCGCTGCGATCCACATCGTCGACTTCGTCAAAGAAACGTAGGGGTGTCGTTGATGCCTGCGAATCCGCGATCGATCGATTCTTATCGGACACATTTCCACCCGCAATACCGCAACCAATACAAACTGATCACCAGCATCACCATGATCGACCCCATGCCGACCAACGCCAGGGTGGCGATTAGCGACAGCGAATCTCGCCAAGCGATCCATCCAAATTCCACCACAGCGTGAACACTGATAAACGATGCGGACGTCAGCCATGCCGCGCCGCATGTCAACAACATGCCCAGCGGATCGATGCGTCGCTGCATCAATAATGCACGGCAACCAAGAAACGCCGTCCCAGACGTGGCCGCCCCCAGCAGCCCAAAGCCCACGTTGTCATAGAAAAAGCTTCCGCCGGTCAAATGTTGATAGCCGAAATACAGCAACGCAAAAACCGCGGTCAATTCCATCAGTCGCGAAATCCCCCACTGCGGAACTTTCTCGGTCGTCAACTGCAGATGCATCAGGCTCCACGGCAGGCACAATTGAATCAGCAATCCAACGCTCGCACCGCAAACAATGAACCAATACATCATGGTCGGAACTCCACCGTGTGTCGCCGTGAGTGGATAGTCGGCGATAATGTGATTGACCCAAAAGAACAGAATCAGTCCCGGCGGCATCACTACCCAACCACTCGCGAAACGCGTCCAAATTGGTACGTACCACGCCGACACGGTCAGCAAGATCATCCCTGCCACTGCGGCCGTCGGAAAAAACGTCAATTGATGGGCCATGGACTCATCAGCAAACGTGATCAACACGACCTTTCGCTGCACGTATTCCAAGGCGATGGCCGTCATGGCGGACGTGAGCATGAACAGCGTGCCGAGCCCAAGCAATCCGCCGGCAGCACTCCAGAACGAAATCGCCTCGCTGCCCGATGGGTCAAAGTAGTTCAGTACCGGAGCACGCTCGAACGCTTCGTGTACAGACAGCATCCGACACTCGGCATCCGGCAGCACCTCGGATGCATCCGCCGATTCAACGTCGGGCGACAAATCATCGAACAGTCGCGGCTTGGTCACACCATCATCAATCGCACTCATCGCACGCACCGCCAACCGCATTGGCGCAGCCAATAGATGCACAGATACGCGGTCCCAAACACGATGGCGGCTCCGACCAATGTGACGGGCAAAGTCACATAGAATTGATCCCAAACGCTGGACCAGCCGTACTCCAACGTCGCGATCGTCGACACGAACACGAATGACATCCCAAACGCCGCGACACCGGCACCGATCAACGCGAGCACCGTGACTTCGCCATCTCGCAAAAACGCGATGCAGGCCAAAATCCCCATCAAGGATGCAAATCCGGCGATTCCGGCAAACAACAAAATCGGCCCGGACGTCATGTCGCTTTCCACCAACCGGATGAATGCGATCGTGATCGCGACGATCATCGTCAACTCAAACAACGTTCGGATGCCCAGCCGTGGGAGCGGTTCGTCGCTGCGACGCAGATGCGTTAACGTCCACGGAGAACACATCTGAAACGCGACCGCCACAGATGCCGCCGCCACGAACGCTGCAGAGAACAGAGTGACGGTCCCGGGCACCATTTCATCAGCAGGCGCATCGAGCAACACGATTAATCCGATCGACAATCCCACGACCGCCGGAACGAACATCGCAACGGCGACCAGGTATCGCTTGAGCACCGAGATATGCCAGAACATCGGCACGGCGATCACAATCGCCCCGACCGTGGCCGCGGGAAAAAAGATGGCCATTAAGACGGTCGAGATGATCCAAAAAACCGGCCGCGTTCTAAAAATACTCGTCTCTTCTAACAGATGCATCTCGACCGGAACGGCCGAAGCGATCACGAACAAAAAACCGGCGAGTCCGAGCAAGCCTGTCAATGCGCTCCAGGACGAAATCGTATCGTCACGCACCGCATCGATTCGTCTCAGCAACGGGGCTTTCTGAAATCCATCCTCGCGCTCCTCCTCCGTCCAACACGTTTCCGGCGGTACGTCGTAGGAGATCTCATCGAACAATCGGTCAGTCAAACGAATGATTCCGGTGCGGCACGCGTGCGGCGTCTCGACCAACGCCAAAATGTCGTGTTTCCATCATAAGCTCTTCTGATTGCCGTGACTTTGCAAGTTGACTGATATCCGTAGGCAAGGCCCCGTCCTGACGATCAATGCCAATCAATCCACTGCCAATAGAGGTCCTGCAACTACGCAATTGTGCTGCATAGCAGCATCACGGTGAATAATTTGACAAGGTTTTGGATATCTGACATCTTGAAGTCACCTCGGCGGACTTGAACCAATCGCCACAGGTCACTTTTCTACCGATTCTTTTCCGTCGCTCGCGTCTTCCGCGCATTTCCAGCAGCACCGTGCGGCATCGTTTCATCGTAACCTTCCCACCGCGAACGTATGGACCAGGCATCCAATCCAGCGTCCAACCGATCGCCAGGGCAACAGCCCACGGTCAAATCGACGTCCGCGGATTCTGCTCCGTTGGATTTGCCGCCTCAAGTTTCGGCGCC
>JABDKS010000919.1 GCA_013002105.1 Pirellulaceae bacterium
TGGCATCGTCTCCTTGGACGACAATGGCAATCAGCGGATGTTTGTCGTCGATCCCAACTGGGCGGGTGTCCAGTTCGCTGAACTGGCCCTCAACGAGGCGAGAGATTCTGCACTACTGACCATCATCAACGCTGGTGGCGACGTCGTCAGCACGCAACTGTTCTTGTCAAGGAATGAATTGCAGGTATCCGACAATGGCCGTGCTGTCCAATTCTTTGCCGATTTCGACCAGTTGACGTTTAGCGCCATCGAGAATGTGGTCTCCCAAGAATTCGCCAATTACCGCAACGCGATCGATGAAATTCTGTCGCAAGCTGGCGGAAATATCACCTAGTCTTGGTTGGATAGGCTTGCCCCGACTCGCGCAATCAGCAACAGTTCGTTCAGTCAATCCAATTCACAGAACATCACCCGGTTGACCCAACAGTCAGCCGGGTTTTTTCTTGCCGTCAGCGATTCCATCACGTGCCGTGGAAAACACCAACGAAACGCCCGCACACGTCATTCGCCTCCGCCGTCCCTGGACTCGTTGCGTGGCCGGTGGTAGTGAATCGACCAAGATCGACGTCCCGGAAATCGATGCGGCCCAATCGGTGATCTCCCGTAGCACCGCGACGACGCCGTCAGCGGATGTGATCTACCAACGTCGCTTCAATCGTCCCTCTGGTTTGGATGCGGACTCGCAAGTGCAACTGAGGATCGAGACGTGGCAGGGTAACCTGGTTTCGGTGCACCTGAATGACGTGCCACTCGATCTCGCCAACAACATCGATATCACATCCCAAGTGCGAGACCACAACCTGCTGTCGATCCAATTGGCGCCGCGGGACGACCAATTGCCGCGACTCACCGGCCCTGTGAACCTGGCGATCCTGCAACGCCCCTCGTAATCCAATTCGACGCTGAGCTGTCGCAATGCAGATGATCCTCCCAAGCCGACCTCTTTGCGGCCCGCGATGACGGCAAACCAGGCTGCAAAACACGAGCATCTCTGGCAACCGAGATTAGAATAGCCGAGGGTGATGAAACCGCGCGGGGGGAAATCCGTCTCTATTTCACTCGCGGTCGGCGAGAGCATTTTTACTTCATACGTGGGATCAATCGTAGGCCAGGACCTGTCCTGGCACAGCTGCGCCAGGACAGGTCCTGGCCTACGAGAAAACTAAAATTGCTCCATGCCACGCAAATGGTTCATCAAATCTCGTAGCGGGTACCTCGGCCCCGTCTCCTCAGCGAAACTGGTCCGTCTGGCCAGTGACGGCAGACTCACGCCCAATATGGGCGTCAGCCGCGATGGTAAAACCTGGGTCAAAGCCAAAAAGATCTCGGGCCTATCATTTCCCAATGACCGATCCGCCGACGCGACTGCCCGAGATACCAGCGCACAAACCAACGCAAAGACACGTCAACGATCCAAGAGCCGCGACCGATCAAATCCAGAGGCGGCGAGCGACTCCTGGTTCGTTCAAACCAAACACAGTGTGGCGGGGCCCTTTAGTGTCGCCCAATTGCAAAAGCTCGTGCGAAAAGGACGGCTGCAGCGTAACGTCGCGGTCAGTCGAGACCGGGAACATTGGATCAAAGCCAAACGGGTTCCCGGGCTGGAGTTTCTGAACATCGATGCATCGGAATTTGCGGCCCATTCAGCCCCCGTCTCCGACCGGCCCGAAACGATTTCGCCACCGGTTCCGAATCGGCGACGCTCAGTCGCCGCATTGCCGGTGATTTCAGAATTGCCGATCGTCGGTCCACTGCCGTTGATAAGCGATCTACCACCGCGCGACCGCGTACGCATCCTCGTTCCCGTACCGGTCGTCGATGAATTGCCAATCGTTGGCCGACTTCCGCTACTGGGTGATCTACCACCGCGCGATCGTCCCCGCATCCTCGCGAGCTTACCGGTGGTCGACGAACTACCGATCGTTGGTCCATTTCCGACACGCGCAGACTTGCCACCGCGCGGGGTCGCGAGGAAAACATTTCCGTTGCCGGTCGTTGCTGATTTACCGCTGTCGGGACCCTTACCGAGACTGGCCGATCTGCCGACCAGGACACCCAAGCGTGTCGTCGTGCCTCTGCCTGTCGTCAACGAACTACCGATTCTGGGCTCATTGCCAACGATCGCTGATCTATCGGCAAGACAACGTGATCCAATGGCTACGCGACTGCCCGTGATCCACGAACTGCCGATCGTCGGTGACTTGCCGACACTCGACGCGGATGTCATCCGTCGGGTCACGCAGCCAGCGACGATCGATCCGGATTGGGCGGTTCGGCGTGAATCCGAGTACGTGCGGCGATTCGGACCGTCGTCGCACGTGTCGCAACTACCCGCAGAATCGGGCAACACGCACCGTGTCAGCATCCACCCTGCCAATCAGCATCGCCCAGTCACGACGCTGGTCACCAGCGGGATGAGCGATCAGGCAATGACGGTCCCCGAGGGTGCGTGGTCGCCGCGCGCTGAACTGGTGCTGTACGTCAACGACGCCCAGACTCAATACGAAGAGATGCTGCTCTGGCTCGCCAGCATTCCCCACCAGCAAGGACGTGGTTTCCATTACGGTCTGACGCTTGGAAATGGTGTCCCTCCGACGCCGATATTCCCAGGATCGGAACTCACCAGCTTCCTCTTTTTGATGCCACGTGTGCGGTCGGATTTTGACATTCAACAAACGATCCAGATCGATCGCAATCCGCTCCAATTGCTATGGGTCGTCCCCATCACGAGCGCCGAACGAGCGTTTGTAATGCGCCAAGGTGTGTATGAATTCTGCAAGTTGCTGGACAAGCACGACCATGAACTCGTCATCGATCCCAACCGTCGCTGTTTCATTGAGAGCGCCGACAACGTGGCCGGTTAGATCATTCATGTCCTGGGTGTGGATCAATCGCAGGCCAGGATCTATCCTGGCGGGACTTTGCCAGGACAGGTCCTGGCCTACAAAAATGTGTCAACTTGGCCGTCTGATCATCACAAGGTCATTTCCGAACGGCGATGGCACATTATTCGACCGTGTGGACCAGCAATTGGTTGTGCGCCTTTTTGACCACACCGCTGCCGGTAACGAAGACCACCAGGTCGCCGGTTTGCAGATAACCATGCTCGCGCCCCCACCGACAGACTTCGTCGATAAACGCCGGGTTATCCAGTAGCTGCGTTGCGGGAAACGGCTTGATCCCCCACAGCAGGTTCATTCGCCGCAACGTGGCGGGCGCGTCACTGGCGCCGAGTGTTGGCACCAGAGAACGGCTCTTGCTTTTGACCCAAGCCGTCCCGCCACTCCTGGTCGCAATCACGATCAGCTTGGCACGAATGGACTCCGCAATATTCGTCGCCGCATGGGTGACCGCCGAGGTGATTGGATGTACCCGATTGGTATAATTTCGGTCGGCCATGTTGTGAACGAGTTCCCTTTCGGTACACAACATGATCCGATTCATCATCTCGACCGCCTTGGCGGGATGATCACCGATCGCGGTTTCGCCACTCAACATACAAGCGTCCGTTCCATCCAAAATGGCATTGGCAACATCGCTCGCTTCGGCTCGTGTCGGTCGCGCGCTGTGGTGCATCGACTCCAACATTTGTGTCGCGACGATCACCGGTTTCATTTTTTCTTTGCAAACGCGAATGATTCGCTTCTGTGCGATCGGTGTTTCGGCGACATCGATTTCGACTCCCAGGTCACCGCGGGCGACCATCACTCCGTCGGTCGCTTCGACGATCGCATCGAGATGTTCCAACGCCTCGGGTTTCTCGATTTTTGCGATCACCAACGCATTGGATTCATGAGTCGCCAGCAATTGTTTCAACGTCTGGATGTCTTCGGCACATCGAACGAAGGATAAACTGATGAAATCGATTCCATTTTGCGCACCCCAGATTGCGTTATCGATGTCGCGTGGCAGCAGAGCCGAGACGGATAATTTCACACCCGGCAAATTGATTCCCTGCCGACTGCGGATCTGGCCACCGGCGACGACGCGGCACACCGCACATTCCTCGTCAGCCTGCTGGACTGTCAAAGTCACGGTGCCATCGGCCAGCATGACACGATTGCCCACTTCTAATTCGTCAATCAGTTTCTTGTAGCTACTGGTCAAATCAGTGGCACAGGTCGCTTCGTCCCCGCGAATGAACCTGACCGTGGAACCGATCTCGCACTCATACGGATCGACCTTCAGGTTTCCGAGTCGAATTTTTGGGCCAGCCAAATCCAACAAAACGCCGGTTTCAAAATTCGACTGCCGAGACGCCGATCGAATATCGTCTAGTACCTGTTGATGCTGCTCGCGGGTTCCGTGTGCCGTATTGATGCGAAACACGTCGACGCCGGCATCGATCAGTAGGGAGAGCTGATCGACAGTGCTGCAAGCTGGGCCAACCGTGGCCACAATTTTGGTGCAGGCTTCCTCGAGCGATGGTCGCGGCATCCGTTGATCCGTGGATGATGAGGTCAGTGGGTGACTTTATTTCAAATGAATTTAGGGACTCGGCTGCAAGATGCGAGGCCGGTTGGTTACAGTTTCTTTGAAGTCGCTCAATAATTTCCTCGAAGTTACACGGTATTGTCGAAGTCACACAGTATTTTCATTTTCGACATCGCACGGTAATGATGGAGTCCATTGATTCCGCACTCCCCTGCCCTGCACTGTCCTAGCGACTTTACAGCACTGCCTTCCCGACCTCCAAATCGTTCCATTCTCCGGTTCCTACAATTCCAACGTCCATGTCCTCTGACCCACCTCCTGTCGCCTTGATCACCGGCGGTTCCTCCGGGCTCGGCTACGCGATAGCACGTGCGTTCATCGACGATGGCTACCGGGTAATGATCGCTGGACGTGACCAAGAGCGTCTGGGCGATGCGATCTCTCGCCTGGGGGGCAAACATGTCTCGGGGGTGGCTGCCGACATCACGTCCCAAGACGGCGCGAACGAGTTGATCCACAGCGTGAAATCCGAGTACGGACGGTTAGATGTCTTGATCAACTGCGTCGGCGGCAGTGATCGAGGCCTGATCGAAAACCTGACGGGCGAACGCTTGATCGAGTTAATCCAGCAGAACGTTCTGACCGCCCTTTACTGTTCGCAAGCCGCGTTGCCTTTGTTGGAATCCTCCGGTGGGGCGATCGTAAACATCGGGTCTTTGGCTGCGAAGGTTGGCGCTCGCTATATCGGTGGTTACGCGGCGGCAAAACATGCGTTGGCCGGCATGACGCAACAGATGCGTTTGGAGTTATCTCCAAAACGCATCCACGTCGGCTTAGTCAATCCGGGCCCCATTCGTCGTGACGACTCCGGCACACGGTATCAAGAAAAAATCGGCGACGAACTGCCCGACCAAGCCAAAAAACCGGGTGCCGGGACGCGAGTCAAAGGACTGTCACCGGATGTCGTCGCCGCTTGCGTGCTACAGTGCGCCAAGAAACGAAAACCCGACGTCGTGCTGCCTCGATACCTACGACTACTCATCGGCGTGGGTCATCTGTCACCCCGACTGGGCGATTGGCTGTTATTGAAATTCACCTCGAGCCGCTCGGGCTGAAGCCAGTCGAGCGGGAGCTCACCGTTCGTACTCTCTCTCTGACTGGTCTCACTCTGGCCGGTCTCACTCTGGCGGGTCTCACTCTGGCCGGTGCGATTCTCTCTCTAGTTGGTCTCTCCTTGGCCGGCGCGGTTCTCTCGCCGATGCGGTGACGTCCTTGAACTTGTCACGATTCAGGCTACTTGCTCTAGACCCTCCAGAGCGGGATATTAGGGGCGATTTGCCCGTTCCACCTCCCGCCCCGATGATGTCCCCATGAGTGCTTTCTCCGACGTCCCGACGATCCAGTACGAAGGTCCCGATAGCGACAATCCTCTAGCATTTCGCTGGTATAACCCTGACGAAATGGTCGAGGGCAAGTCGATGAAGGAGCACTTGCGGTTTTCGATTGTCTATTGGCACACCTTCCGCGGTACTGGATCAGACCCCTTTGGACCGGGTACCGCCGATCGCCCCTGGGATGACGGGACCGAATCGGTCGAGAACGCTCAAAATCGGGCTCGCGTGGCATTTGAATTATTCGAAAAACTGCAAGCTCCCTTCTACGCATTTCACGACCGCGATGTGGCCCCCGAAGGCGACTCGTTGACGCAGTCCCACGCGAACTTGGACGCCGTGGCGGATGTTCTGGAGGAAGAACAAAAACGTAGTGGCGTCAAGTTGTTGTGGGGCACCGCCAACATGTTCTCCAATCCACGTTTCATGCACGGTGCGGCCACATCCAGTAACGCCGATGTGTTTGCATACGGTGCTGGTCAAGTCAAAAAGGCGATGGAAGTCACCAAGCGCCTCGGCGGCGAGAACTATGTTTTCTGGGGCGGTCGCGAAGGCTATCAGAACCTCTACAACACCGACATGAAACGGGAGCTCGATCACCTGGCCGCGTTCTTCCACATGGCGGTCGACTACGCCAAAGAAATCGGATTCACCGGTCAGTTTTTGATCGAACCAAAGCCCAAAGAGCCGACCAAACATCAGTACGACAGCGATGCCGCTGCCTGCTTGAACTTTTTGCGTGCCTACGACCTCGTCGATCACTTCAAGTTGAATCTAGAGACGAATCATGCCACGCTGGCCGGTCACACGATGATGCACGAACTCGATTACGCCGGCATGCAGGGTGCACTTGGCAGTATCGACGCCAACACCGGTGACATGTTGTTGGGATGGGACACCGATCAGTTCGGCACCGATTATTATCTGACAACGCAAACCATGTACTACATCTTAAAACATGGCGGAATCGGCAGTGGTGGCGTGAACTTTGACGCCAAAGTTCGCCGCGAATCCTTCGAGCCCATCGACCTGTTTTACGCTCACATCGGCAGCATGGACGCCTATGCCAAGGGCCTGAAAGTCGCGGCCGCCATGCGTGCGGACAAGGCGCTGGACAATTTCATCTCCGCTCGGTACAGCACATGGGACGAAGGCATTGGAGCGAAAATCGAATCGGGCAAGGTCGGCTTTGCTGAACTGGAGCAGTACATGCTGGACAAGGGTGACGTCACGCCAAACGTCAGCGGTCGGCAAGAGCTGATCGAAAGCGTCGTCAACCGCTACATCGACCGCGTCTGAGGCCAAAGTCGCTGATCGCTCCGCGATCATGACGCCGGTCGCAAACCCAAACCCCAATCCATCACGCCTTGGTCAACTTACGTTTGGCCCAGGCGGCTGCTCCCATGACTCCGGCGTCGTCACCCAATTTCGCCGCGACGACTTCAAAGCGATCCTTGTAAACCGGCATCACATTGTTTCGCGCCGTTTTGCGCACATTCCGGATGATCAAATCTTCCATCGCCTCGATCAGCCCACCTCCCAGGACAATCTTGTCCGGCGACAGCAGGTGCACCACGTTGGCAACGGCGTAGCCGATTGTCTGTGCGGATTCTTCGACCAACCGCTGGACAACCTTATCACCATTCTTGATCGAATCGGCGAGCGCGCCGCTTTTGATCTCGGCCAGATCCGTACCACTTTCTTTGAACAAGTGCGGCGCATCGCCACGATGAGCTGCCTTGGCGGCTTCAGCGGCGATCGTCAACCGACTCGCTTCGGCCTCTAACGAACCTGGAAACGCCGAACCGCTTGATTTGTTGCTACCGCTGATCCGCGTGTGTCCGATCTCCATGCAACTGATGCCTGCACCTTGGAGAATATTGCCTTCGTAAACACACCCGCCGCCGACACCCGTGCCAGGAAAAATCCCGACAACACATCTCGAATCCTTCGCCGCACCGAATTGGTATTCGCCATAGACGCCGGCGTCGACGTCGTTGAGCACCACCACAGGACAGCCAAACTTCTTTTTCAAGTCGTGTGCGACTTCGACATCCTTCCAACCCAAGTTGGGAGTCGACAGCAGGCGACCTTTTTCCAAGTCGATCGGACCGGGACATCCGATGCCAATTCCAGCAATCCGGTCGACATCGATCTCGCACTCTTCGATCAATTTGGCGATGGTGGATCCGATTCGCGCGATCCCGGCATCCGAACCATCCCGCCCACGAGTTTTGCGGCGACGGCGACCGAGAACTTTCCACTTTTCGTCGTAGGCGACGGTCAGCATTTTGGTGCCGCCGAGATCGAACCCGATCCAGACGTTTTTCGAATTTGCAGGCATAAAAGCGAGGGTCTATGGATGAAGCCAGGATGGCGAGCGGATATCGTGAGCGAACGTTCAGTGAGTTGCTACTGGCTATTTTCCCGCCAACACATCGGGTTGGGATTTCTGTTCAAAGCAGAGCCGAACGTCCCACCATCATCAACCCGCCTTTTTGCCGATTCACCACTGCTGACAGCCGCCCAGATGCCAGAGAGGCACTTCCAGGTTCCTCTGGTCTGTGGGGGCAAAAAATCGTTTGGCTGAAATAATCCACAGCCTCGCTGAAATAATCTACAGCCCCCGCGCATCTAGCTAAGTGAAACCTCAGAAATGAGCCCGAATCCCCCCGATTCCGACGCGGAAGACGACGCCCCATCGTGGCCGGATGTCTTCGAGGCGTGCAAGTCGGGCCTGACGGCCTTTCTGAGAGGTCGATTGCGTCAGGAAGCCGATGTGGAGGATTGTTTGCAAGTGGTCTGGATGAAGATGTCCCAGGCCGGAGGGGAAGTGTCACCGGCGGCCCGACGAGCTTGGCTGTTTCGAGTGGCGGCCAATGAATCGGCACGAATCTGGCGAAGCCATTCGACGACCAAGCGGGTGCTGGAAAAGCAGGCTGACAACCTTCAAGAAACCACAACCGATCGCGCCAGTGACAAAATCATCGATCGCGAGACGGCAGAACGCCTCCGAGCAGAGATCGAACAATTACCCGAGACAACACAACAAATTCTTCGGCTCCGAATCGACGATAACCTGACCTTTCAACAAATTGCTGATCAACTGAATCTTCCGTTGGGAACAACGCTCAGTCGCATGCGACGGGCTCTGGATCGACTGAGAAGCTCGGTCGATTCCAACGAAGAATGAATAACGAATCATCGAATATCAAATCATCATGAACATGGATTCCTCCTCTGCCGGCGACTCCAATGATCATGCGTCCTCGAGCGGAAACGCGTTGAGTGATGCAGATCGTGATCGTAGCCTCCAGTATTTGCTGGGCGAATTGTCGCCCGGCGAATCGGCGACTTTCGAAAAACAACTCGCCCAGTCCTCGGCCTTGTCCGATGTGTTCGTCCAGCAATCGGAAATTGTTTGTCAGCTTTCCGCAATCGACCTTGCTGATTCGTACCCGGCGATCCAATCGGCACACAACTCTTCACTTCCCGGCTCTGCCACTGCTCGCTGGTCACGCGTGTTGGTCGCTTTGGCGGCTTGTCTGCTCCTGGCTTACATCGGATTTGCACTGCTGCCATCCGAACCCTCCCAGACAACCGCAGTCCTGCCTCCTGTCTCAATCGAAGAAGACTTGCTGATCGCCAGAGCCTGGGCGGATACGAACGCCTACGTGGAACCGTCGGCCTTAGACTTAGAGGTCGAGTCAGAATTGAATGTTCTGTCCGATGATGAACTAGAAGGATCCTCCCTGTCTTGGGTGATCTCCGCCATCGAAACGGGAGGTTCCATTGATGGTTGAATCGATCGTTAAATCGACCTTGATGGCTTGCCTTCTTGGCACACCCCTCTTTGCGATCACTTTGGCAATCTCGGCGATAGGTCCACCGACCGCGTCAGCAGCCACTCCCACCACCGCCTCGAAACTACTTGCCGATGTCTCCGGCACAGCGGTAACGAAATCCAAATCGCGCGATGCGTCGGATCGTATTGCCGCAACCACCGTGGATGCCGATCAAGAACGGGCCGCTACTGAGTTGGTTCAAACTCACCTGCCTGAATTGACGAAACTGCTCGACCGACTCAAACAGGATGACCAACGTCAATACAACCTTGCGATACGCGATCTCGCCAAGTCGGCTCGCCGTTTGGATATGGCAAAAAATCGTGATCAAGAATTCTACGAGATCGAAGTTGAACTGCTGAAAACACAATCCAGCATCAAACTGCTGACCGCCAAATTAAAGGTCCGCGATAATCAAGCCGACCGAGAATCGCTGCGGCAAGCAGCTCAAAGATTCCAGGACGCAGAGCTCGCCAAAGCGAGATACAACATCCGTATGCTCAAAGAGCGAGTCGAACGCACTGAACAGCTACTCGCGACCGCCAACAAACGGCTCGCGTCGATCGAAGACGATCGTCAGTCCCACCTCGAAAAAAAATACACTGGGTTTCTTCGTAGTGCAGGCCGGCATTCCAATGCCGACCCCAAGCCGAAATCGAAGAAGAAAAATTAGAACCTGGTTTCAGTCGCGAATCCTCGCCTGGCTCAAAAACATTCCTTTCCGAACACATTGTTCCAACGTCTTTCCACTTACGTTTGGTACCCACCTATGAAACGAATCAATCGTACGCGTGTGCTGCAAAGTACATTTACGTTTGGTCTTACCATGTTGCTTGTCACGTCGACAACGGCGTCGGCTGAACCGATCAACGCCAACATCACAAAAACGACGGCGGCGACGCCCATCGCACCGTTGAGCCAGCGGTTTGCCGATGCTGACACCCAAGCTGTTCCGGATTTTCAAAAGCACGTGGTGCCACTGCTGGGACGACTGGGCTGTAACGGACGTGCGTGTCACGGTTCGTTCCAAGGTCGCGGTGGATTTCAGCTTTCGCTGTTCGGCTACGATTTCAAGAGCGATCACGCGGCATTGCTGGAGGAAAACAGCGGCCGAATCGATTTGGATGACATCGACGAGAGCTTGATGCTTGCCAAACCGAGTGACGCCGATATGCACGAGGGCGGCAAGCGTTTTGACAAGGGCAGTTGGCAGCATCACGTGTTGCGTAGCTGGGTCTCCAACGGAGCAAAATTTGATCACGAACAACCTCTGAAACTCCAGCAGTTAGAAATTGTCCCCAATGAAATTCTTTTTTCGGACGATGGCGAAACTGTCCAACTGAGAGCATTCGCGCATTGGCAGGATGGAACCGTCGAAGACGTCACTGAGATCTGCCGATTCAGCAGTAACGATGACTCGATCGCCGCGATCGACGAAAAGGGCCACATTACAGCGGGCGATCAAGGTGACACACACGTCGTTGTTTATTACGACGTCGCCGTCGTACCAGTCCCCGTAATCCGTCCGATCGGTCCATCGCAACAGACAGCTTCGCAATCCGACAAGCCGATTGATCAGTTGGTGCAACAAAAGCTGGACAAGTTGGGCGTGTCGCCATCGGAACTGTGTACCGATGCGGAATTCATCCGACGCGTATCGCTGGACATCACCGGAATCCTGCCATCAGGCGAGCGTGTTCGCGAATTCCTAGCCGACAATTCACCTGACAAACGCAAAAACCTGGTCGACGAACTGCTGCAATCTCCCGGCTACGCTGCCTGGTGGGCAACGCGATTTTCTGACTGGACTGGCAATAGCGAAGAACAACTCAACAATGTCCTGCCGGTCCGCGGCGCCGCAGCACGAATCTGGCACGAATGGCTACGCGCACGACTGCAAAAGAACGTGCCCTACGATCAAATCATCGAGGGAATCGTCGAAGCAAAAAGTCGTAACGAAGGCGAAAGCTATCGGGAGTACTGCCAAGAAATGACCGAGGCATGTAAGCCTGGCAATGAAGCGAAATTCGCCGATCGTGAAGGGTTGCCAATGTTTTGGGCCCGTCGCAACTTTGCCAAACCCGAAGAGCGGGCCATCGGTTTTGCTTACACGTTCCTGGGTGTTCGCATCGAATGTGCTCAGTGTCACAAGCATCCCTTTGATCAATGGTCCAAAGATGACTTTGATCAGTTTGCCAAACTTTTTGCACCGATGCGTTACAACCAAAATCTGGTTGCTGCCGATGCCAAGGCAGAGCGTCAAAAGATGCTGGATGCGATCACCAAAGGCAAGAAACTGCGAGGCGGCGATCTGCGAAAAGCACTTTACAGTGCCGCCAAGAATGGGGACGTCATTCCCTTTGGTGAGCTTACGGTGACGACTCGCGCCGTCAACGACAGAACAATGAAGGCTCGCGCGGCCGCCATTAAGAAGGGCCGCAAAGTTCCACCGCTGAATATTCCCAAGGGAACGATCCTGGGCGGTGAACCACTGGACCTGGACAAAGATCCCCGACCGGCGCTGATGGCATGGTTGCGAAGCCCTGAAAATCCATATTTTGCCAAAGCCATCGTCAATCGTGTTTGGAGTAACTATTTCGGCATCGGGATTGTTGACCCAACTGACGACATGAATTTGGCCAATCCACCCAGCAACGCACCGTTGTTGGATCACTTGGCCAGCGAGTTGATTGCGCACGATTTTGACTTGCAATGGCTCCATCGTGAAATTGTGCTCAGCGACACCTATCAGCGCAGCGCCGATACCAACGAGTCCAATGCGATGGATCGAGTCAATTTTTCGCATCACATCCCACGTCGTTTACCAGCCGAAGTCGTTTATGACTCGGTGGTCTTGGCGACCGGATCGGATACCAAGGCCAGAGAGATACGCGACGAAGTGAACGCGATGGCGATTGCCGAAGCCAAACCACGTGGACGCAACCGACAAGACTTTGCTTTGGAAGTCTTTGGGCAAAGCATCCGCGAAACCAATTGTGATTGCGATCGAAGCGACGCACCAAGCTTGTTGCAGTCCATTTACTTGCGAAACGATGTCGAAATGCATCAGCGTTTGACCGCCAAAGAGGGCTGGGTGGCACAAGCCTGTCAATCGCTTGGTGTTCCCGGCCCAACTGCCAACATCAATCCAAGACAAGCGGCCAACGAGCGGCAAGCCATGTCAATGCGAAAGCAAATCGTCAACCGCATCGAGCAATTTAAAAAGACGCCCGTCGATCGACAAAAAAAGCTTCGCCAGGGAATGCAAAAACAGTACGTCAACGCCAAGTCTCGCATGAAAAAACTGGGGTACTCCATACCTCCGTTTAATGAATTGATCGAGAATCCCAAAGCGTGGCTGAAGGCCGACTTGGCGTCAGCAACTAAGTCCGACAGCAAGACTGCAACACGCACCGTCGAAGACTTGGTCCAGGATGTCTACCTGCGAACACTCAGTCGGTTCCCCGACAAAGACGAGACCGAAATCTCGGTTGCTTTCATCGAAGAGTCCGAAACGCCCGCCCAAGGCATCGAGTCGTTGCTGTGGGCCCTGGTGAACACGAAAGAATTCATCATCTCCCACTAGCCCCACCTCTCCCACTGCCGATCCAGTGGCGAGCCAACCAACCCAATTCATTTTCAACGTAAACAGTGAGCTCAAGAACATGAAATTCCATCGAACCTGTGACGGCGTTCAACGCCGCGACATGCTCAAAGCGGGTGCTCTTACCGTCGGCGGTTTGACGCTGGGCACTTACAATCGCATGGCCGCTGCCGGCCAAGTTGATCCGGGCCGAGCCAAACGAGCGATCTTTATCGAACTCAACGGTGGCCCGTCCCACATGGATACGTTTGATCTGAAACCCAACGCTCCGGACGAAGTTCGTGGGTCGTTCAAACCGATCAACACGAACGTGTCGGGAATTCAGATTTCCGAGCACCTGCCCAAACTGGCTCAATGTCAAGATAAGTTTGCGATCTTGCGAGGTGTCAGTCATACCTTGGCCGCTCACCGCCTGGGTCGCGAATACGTCAACACGGGCAGCAAACCGATTCCCGCGTTGGAGTATCCCAGTTACGGCGCTGTGATGGCCAAGGAGCGTCCCGCCGACGCCGACATCCCGACCCAGGTGGCCGTTCCCCGCGCCGGACATGGACCAGGATTCTTAGGAATTCGTCACGCGGCATTGGAAACCAATTCCTCGCCTTCGTTTGGCCAACCCTACTCGGTCCGCGGAATCTCGCTGGCCGGTGGTATTGGTGTCGATGAAGTCAAGCGACGCCAAACGTTGCTGCGAAAACTCGATCGCCGGTTCGCCCAACTGGAAAAGAACGACCAGCTACTCGATGGTCTCGATCAGTTCGGCGAACAAGCCTATTCGATGATCACGTCACCGCGTGCTCGAAAAGCATTTGATATCAGCCAGGAGCCCGAAAGTTTTGCCAAGATGTTTGGCG
Source organism: Pirellulaceae bacterium (assembly GCA_013002105.1). Next base: position 14,129 of record JABDKS010000919.1, read on the forward strand.
AAGAATCCTTCGGCCAAAGCTGTTTGTTGGCGTTGCGATTGGTGGAATCGGGTGTCAGCTTAGTCAGCCTCCAATTAGGCGGCTGGGACACGCACCAGGACAACTGGACCAAACTCAAGGAAAACAACCTGCCCAAGCTGGATGCGGGGCTCAGCGGGCTGTTGACGGGCTTGGAACAACGCGGCATGCTCGAATCGACTGCGGTCTTTGTGACCGGAGAATTCGGGCGGACCCCCAAGATCAATTCTCGCACCGCCGAAGGCGGTCGCGACCATTATCCGCGTTGCATGTTCATGCTGATGGCTGGCGGAGCCGTTCGTGGCGGTCAGGTCATTGGCGAGAGCGATGACACCGCATCGGGGCCACGTCACGAGGGAATCTCGCCGGATGATGTTGCGGCCAGCTTCTACTACAACTTGGGCATCGACCCCACTTTGGAATACGACACCAACACCGGCCGTCCCATCACGTTGGTTCGTGATGGCAAGATCATCGACCAGCTATTCTCATAGGCTGCCCGGATACTCTGGCAGGCTTGACGGCGTTCATTCGCGAAGGGGCGCTCGTTTGTCAAAAGACGGACCACGGTCATTGGTCCATTCGAAATAGAAACAGCCGCCCGAGCATATGCTTCGGGCGGCTGTTTTCATGGATTGGGTGAGTCTACGCGTCTTGTTTCATACGCGGCGCTAAATGAGAAGGGCCATGGTGAAGCCCTCCCTGCCTCACCATGGCCCATCAATGCTGGAACGATGGCACCGATCGTTCCACCCTCCCAATCCATGGTAGTAGATCTATCGGCACAACCGACCTACGGCCTGTAACGCATTCGCGCCACAGTCGCAATTTTTTTGTGGTGACCGACAACCTGAATTTTGACGCGGTTTGGCTGACGATCGGTCAGCCAGCGTGCCGGCGTCAAAAACGAGCATTACCACGGATTTGTGGTTTCACGCCGCCTGGAATTCAGGATGCACATCCACCCGCATCGCAGCCACTTGGCGCGTCGCAAGGGGCGGATGCCGGAACATCGCAGCCTGCCTGACCGTCACAGCCTGCTGCCGGTGCACAACTCTCGACAGCACCCGATGCACAGCCTGCGGGAGCACACACGGGTGTTTCGATAACCGAGCAGCCTGCCGACGCCGCACCGCATGCGGCGCTGTCATTGCATCCGCTGGAGCCAAACAAGCACCACTTTTTCTTCTTTGCCTTGGGAGCACCATGGCAAGTGTTCTGATAGCCGTCCCAGACGGTGCAGTTGCATGAGTTAGAACGCCAATATTGACGCAAGGTCGACGTGGGCAAGTTGGGTACAGTATGAGGAACGCAGTAGCCGCCTTCGTGGCCCCCACAATTACCGTTACAACCAGTACCGCCGCAAGCTCCTGAGGCGCAACCACCGACAGCACAGCCACCGCCGGCAAACGAGTTCGTGATGTTGGACCCCACGCTGTAGCCGACGGTTTGGGCCGGCGTGGGTTTTGACGCCACAGCAACACGTGCGTTGATTTTTCCGGGCAGATTTGGCATCGACAACGTTGTGCTGGGCACTTCGTTGGAAACCGTCGTGTACTGCGGAACAACCTGGGTGGTTGCCGTGGGTTCGCCATAATTCAGCTCGCTCAAAAGAGCACTGAAATCGTCCTTGGCCGAAGCCGAGGTGGCGATAAGTAGTAGAGCGCAAACTGCGCTGCCGATAGCGATTTTTCGCATTGATAAACATCCATGTTTGAGAGAAACGGGGAGGATTACTCTGCCCTGAGTACCGACTTGCGACCACAACGTTCTGCAAACGCTCCCATTGTGTCCGGTCACCGATCGAGGAAAGGACGTAACCTCTTCTTCAATTCCATTACGTGCATCATCACAAATCGGCGGCATCCACCAATCTCCTGTACTCATGATGTCGTTGCTGGCAATCTTCTATCGATTTGCGGCGCAACGAAACGGTTGCAAACATTCTGCGGATCACCAATGCGATTGATCCGCTCAAGTGAATCAAACCGATTCACGGCGATTGTCGGACCAGCCCCTGCAATCGTTACTCAGCAATCGTTACTCAGCAATCGTTACGCGGCAATCGTTACGCCGCAATCGTTGCGAGAAAAGCGTCGCAGCGGTAGCAAGCGGGCTGTTCCGATCAGCTGGACGCCAATCAGATGGACGCCGATCGGATGGACGACGACCCGATGGACTCCGATCAAATGGACGACGGCGCATCCAACCTGACTACGAATTGTCGCCATCGGATTCACGCATCACTTCGTTAACGACTTCCAGCAGACGCTCACGAATCTGACTTTGTCGTTCGAGATCTTCGATTCGACGACCGTCTTCCTCCGTCACGTAAAACACATCTGCGATTTGGTCCAAATGCGTATCGATCTTTGCGAAGTGCAGTACGACTCGCAGTTCTGAAATCGCGTTTGCGATGCGATGCAATAAACCGACTTGATTGTACGCGAACACGGACAGGATCGTATATTGATCGACCGTCGCGTTATCAAAGACAACCGTGCTGGGTAACACGTACACACTCTTGCCTTCTGACTGATGCGATGCGTCCCAAGTTTTGCGATAAGGCGGCAATGGCGCATCGGGATCATCAAGTAGCGTGCGGACTCGCTCGCAAATTTCTTGAGTTCGAAACGCCGGAGGCTGTTCGGGAAAGTCCGGATCGGTTACCCAAAAATTATCCCAAACCAGATTGCCACCGATCGTTTCGATATCCGCACGCAAGATCGACAATCCGCATGTTCCCAATGCACCGGTCACGCGTGAGAATGTTCCGATGCTTTGCTCCTCGCGGCAAATCACGCGATACCGCATCGCGGAAAAATCGGGGTCGAACTCTCCGGTACAGATCGATCCTCCGCTGGTGATCTTTTTGCCGACCTCGCACAGTTCATCCGCGATCTCCTCGGGAGTGCCACGCCGCAATAACGATGTCGGGAAGTTCTCTAAGATTTCAAGACATTCGCTTGGAGCCTCCGTCGACCGTAGTATTTCGGCTGCGGCCTGTCGGCGTTGCTCCATGACCGCATCATTTTCTCCCGGCAATACCCCTTTCTCAAAATAACGTCTCGTGCGGCGATACAGGTCTTCGATCAGGTTCATTTTCCAGTCGTTGATCACATCGGGTCCGACAGCGGTCAGATCGGCGACGCTATGAACAATCAACAATTCCAACCGTCGAATGGATCCGACCTCTTTTGCAAACGACAGAATGATTTGGGGATCATCCAGGTTGTATCGGAACGCGATCGTGTTCACGTCCAGATGTTTTAGGATCAACCATTCCAAAAGTTCCGACGACGCCGAATCCAACTCCAACAATCGTGCCGTCTCGCGAGCAATACGGGCTCCGACAATACAGTGGTCTTCCTCATAGCCCTTACCGATGTCGTGGATCAACAACGCCAAGTGCAACAATGTCTTGTCTTCGAGTCGTCGATACCGACGCCCCATCGCGGTTTGCGCTTCATAAAAATCCGTCGCCGCTTCGACCGCTCGGATGCAGTGCGCGTCAACGGTATATTTGTGATAGGCGTTGAACTGCAACAGACCTCGCGTGCGCGCGAATGCGGGGATCAATTGATCGATGATCCGCAATTCGTGCAACCGACGCAGCAACGGTGCCAGTCGACCCGGTTGGCTCATCAACGTTAAAAATGCACCTACCGATTCGGCGTCTGGCGGCTGCGGTGCACGTTCCTGCATCGCGTTGCGAATGGCCTGCCACGTACGGTGTCCGATCCGCCGACGGTGGTGGTTGGCAAGGCTCATCAGCCGCAGGATTTTTGGCAGGTCCGTGACAAAGCTTTCGATACTGGATTTTTCGACCCAAATATGAGTCGGTCCCATCCGAATTCCATCGCCGACCAATCGCGAAAACACCCGTTCAACCAATTGCTGACGCAACGGTTGGCTGCGTGAATCATCGCGAAAAAATGCCGCCGCGTACCGGACGTTTCGTGTGTTGTCAAAGTAGTCCTGCATGAACTTCTCGACCGGCAACACACCGTCGTCGCCCTGATATCCCCAAGCTTCGGCAATCTCCAATTGCGTGGGGCGATCCAATACGTCCTGCGCTCGATTCTCGCGAAAGTGCAGCTCGTTGCGGACACGCAACATAAACTCGTAAGCTTTTCGCAACGCTCGATAATCCTCCTCGGGCAGCACGCCTAACTTTAACAGTCGCTCCAAATCGACTTCGCCATATCGTGCGAATCCAACCCAACGCACCAGTTGGATGTCCCTCAGCCCGCCTCGGGAACGTTTGACGTTCGGACTGAGCAGATAGCTGGTCTCACCCCACTTGCGCCGTTCCTCACGTCGGGCTTCGACAACGTCACGAATCAGTCGATTGCTCCTGCGCATCGCACCGCGTCGTAGCGATTGAAAAAACTTGCTGTACAACTGCAAACTGCCGGCCAAGAACCGCGATTCGGTCAACGATGAAAAGATAACCGCATCCTCCCACGCCAACCGACACGCCTCATCCGCCATTCGAATCGAAAAACCAACCTGCAAGCCCGCGTCTACCAAATCACGCGTCAGATTGCCGGCGATCCGTTCGGCCACCTTGGTCGCACCCTTGGTGGTAATCAGCATCAGATCGGCATCCGAATAGGGTGCCAAATCACGGCGACCAAAACCGCCGTGTGCCACCAACGCGATCCCCGCAGTTTTTTCATCGTCCGCGTGCTCGGCGCAAGCTTGAGCCCAGACTCGCAACACAACGTCGTCGTACAGATCAGCCAACCGTGTGGAAATCTGAAACCCCGGCGTTCCCGATTCGTGCAATACTCTTGCCTTTTCACGACCGGTTTTCAGCCGGTCACGACATTGCAAAACGATTTCGCGCAGGGAAATAATGCCAGACATCGAGCGACAGTGTTGGGAAAAGGCAGCAACAAGCATCCCTGGGCAAGCCGGCGATGTTGTTGTCTCAATGGTATCGACAGGAGTTCCGACGGTGCCGATCACCCACGTGATCGAGGGGCAACACAACTGACAGGAGTCCAGTGGGTTGAATCTCGCGGGCTGCATTGCCCAGTCGCTGTTTTGCCCAGTCGAAGTGTTGGCCCTGTCGAAGTGTTTGCCCAGCCGTTGTTTTGTCCAGGCGCTGTGTTTGCCCAGTTGCAGGGATTACCCAGCCGTTGTGTTTGTCCAGCCCTTCGCTCGCGCCAGACCCGCTAGGGGCCAGCCCGTTGTTGGACCCGTTTGTTGGACCCGTTTGTTGGACCAGTCGTCGATTTTCGCAAGCCGGTGCAAGCGAGTGGTTACCTAGCTTGTCAGAATAACTGGTTTGAATTTTCGAGTCGAATCAACCCTTAGGTTCCGATTCGCCGGTGTTGTCATTGACGATCCACCAAAGCGATTGCACCGTCTCGCGGCGAATGATCGAGCAATCCCTAGAGGGCGTCCTCGCCTCGTTCTCCGGTTCGGATACGAATCGAATCTTCCAGGTTGGTAACGAAGATCTTTCCGTCACCAATTTGACCGGTTTGGGCGTGTTGTAAAATCGTATCGATCACCGTCTGCAAGTTCTCATCGGCGCAGACCACTTCGATCTTCACCTTGGGAACGAAATCAATGGCATACTCCGTGCCTCGGTAGATTTCGGTGTGACCTTTTTGGCGACCGAATCCACGAACCTCACTGACGGTCATCCCATGGATTCCGCGGTCGGTCAGTGCGTTTTTCACGTCTTCCAGTTTGAAGTGACGGACGACTGCTTCAACTTTTTTCACGATCCTACCTCGACACGAGCTTTCACGATGTCTGCAACTAGTGAATTGATTTGGTCTGCCAAGCACAAAACGAGTCGTCGCTCATGCGACGTCGCAACCCAAAAGTGAATCCTTTCACCGGTGGGCTGATCTGTCGATGGCAAACGACTCGACCCAACACGTCGTTGGACCGACGCTCGATTGTACTGTCGCACTATTGTACACGTGACGACGACGCCATCTAGCGGGTACAAAGACGGCGAAAGGTCCATTCCCGGCAGAAATCAAGGCCCACGGAGACTAATTCACCCGAGGGTTACCAGCGTCGCTGCT
>JABDKS010000929.1 GCA_013002105.1 Pirellulaceae bacterium
GCCTTGGACGCCGAACGCTACTTAGCCGAACTTGATAGTTAATAGCAAAAGTGAGCCGTGACGTGCGACGTCTGCGGTTTGCAAACACTCCCCAACATCCCCTAGACGCTCCACCATCATGTCTGAAACGGTTTCTAGCAAAGTTCAATCTGATCGCGAATTGCTGCAACAAGCCTCCGACGAGAACCGACTGCTTGGGGCTTACATCAAGCTCTCGGGTCCAGGGTGGTTGCAAAGCGCCATTACGTTGGGCGGTGGCTCACTCGCCGGAGCTTTGTTCTTGGGAGTGCTGGGCGGTACCAGCATGATCTGGTTGCAGTTGGTTGCAATCGTGATGGGTGTCGTGATGCTTTCGGCCATCAGTTACGTCACGCTTTCGACGGGCCGTCGCCCCTTTGAAACGATCAACCGCGAAATCAATCCGGCTCTGGGTTGGGCATGGTTGATTGCAACGTGCATGGCCAACATGATTTGGTGCATGCCTCAGTTCAGCTTGGCCTATGACGCCTTGGACAAAAACCTGCTTGCTCTCGGTGGTGGCGGAGACGGATTGGGCGACAGCATGACGACAAAACTAATCGTCACGCTTGCTTTGTTGCTGGCAGCAGGGTTCGTCGTTCTGCTCAAGGCCAAAGAAGGCAAGACGGCCAAAGTATTCGATATATTCTTAAAAGCGTTGATCGGCCTGGTCGTCATTTGTTTCGTTGGCGTCGTGGGATTGCTGGCCGTGGACGGACAATTGAATTTTGGCGAAATATTCTCTGGGATGATTCCTAATATCGGCCAATGGAACAAACCCGCTGGCGAGTTGTCGACTTTGATTGCGGGCTTGCCCACCGAAGCGCAGGACTATTGGAACAGCACCATCCTGTCATCTCAGCGTGCCGTCATGATTGCTTCGGCAGCAACCGCTGTCGGGATCAACATGACATTTCTTTTGCCGTACTCGATGCTCAGCCGTGGATGGGACAAGCCGTTCCGTGGACTAGCTCGCTTTGATTTGTCAACAGGTATGGCGATTCCCTACATCTTGGTCACCACTTGTGTCGTGGTTGCCGCAGCATCGACTTTTCACGCCGAGATTGACGACAAGCTTGCCAGCAACGACCTGTCTGTCATGCAGGAAAGTCCAATGTTCGATTCAGCTCAAAAACCGCTGCTGGCTCGCATCAACGCCAAGTTGGGTGACGCAGCGGAATCAACCGATGAAGCCGAAAAACTGGCCATGGTCGCTGCGCTGAGTGTCGAGGAAAAAAAGTTGGCACTATCCCTGGTCAAACGAAATGCATTTCAGCTGTCCGAAACACTTTCACCGCTATTGGGTACAACCCTAGCCAACCTCGTGTTTGGTTTGGGCGTTTTCGGCATGGGGTTTTCAACCATCATTATTCTGATGCTGATCAATGGCTACGCCTTTCGTGAAATTGCCGGTAAACCGGACGCGACAGGGCCCTTTGTGGTTGGTTGCCTGGTCGCTGGGTTATGTGGAGCGAGTTGGTTGTATGTGTGGAGCGGAGACGCCAGATTTTGGCTGGCGATCTTTACCTCCAGCTTCGGCATGATGCTACTACCGATCGCATACATCACCTTCTTCTTAATGATGAACAGCAAGCGAATCCTGGGTGACGAAAAGCCCAAGGGGGCCAGCATGGTGATCTGGAACGTGTTGATGATCGCATCGGTGATCGGCGCCATCGTGGCGGCTTCAGCGGCCGTCTACGAAAAGGCGATGGACAAATCCAACGCCTATGCTTTTCCTGCGATCATGACGCTGTTGGTAGTGTTTCTTGTCGCATTAATCGCGGGTCATTTCATGCGAAAACCTACATCGAACGCTGCGGAGTAACGCCTCCATCGCACGCTCCCGAGTTGGGATCGATTTGACTTCAACCCGCTCTTCAGGACCAGTCCTGGCTTACTCTGTCTGCAAACGGATTGAAAAGATGACGAAATGGATCAGTGTCAAAGACGCTCGCATGGAATCTTCCGCGGGCAAGCCGGTCGAACTGCGTGGATGGGTGCGGACGCGCCGCGACAGTAAAGGCGGGTTCAGCTTTGTCGAAGTTAACGACGGCAGCTGCATGGGCAATTTGCAAGTGGTCGCACCGGGCGAGCTTGCCAACTACACCGACGAAATTCAAAAATTGACAACCGGCTGCAGCGTCGTCGTCACGGGTGAACTGCAAGTGTCGCCCGCGAAAGGTCAGGCAACTGAATTGCACGCCGACTCCCTGCGAGTGCTGGGCTGGGCCGATCCGGAAACCTATCCGCTACAAAAGAAACGGCACTCTTTTGAAAAGCTACGCGAGTGGTCGCACTTGCGGACACGCACCAATACGTTGGGTGCGGTCATGCGAGTACGAGACCAAATCAGTCAATCAATCCACAGTTTCTTTCACGAAAACGGATTCTTCTATACGCACACTCCGATCATCACCGCGAGCGACTGCGAAGGCGCCGGCGAAATGTTCCGCGTCACCGCGCTGGACCTGGAGATGCTGGCCAAATCGGGCGGGCCCGTCAAATACGAGTACGACTTTTTTGACAAACCGACATTTCTGACCGTCAGCGGACAACTGGAAGCCGAGACGTATGCGACGTCGCTGGGACGTGTTTACACCTTTGGGCCAACCTTTCGCGCCGAAAATAGCAACACGAGCCGACATCTTGCCGAGTTCTGGATGGTCGAACCGGAAGCCGCGTTTTTTGACTTGGCCGACGACATGCAACTGGCCGAAGATTTTCTCAAGCGAATATTCACCGATTGCCTGGACCACTGTGGTGAAGACATGGAGTTTTTTGATCTGCGGATCGAAAAAGGAAAGATCGACCAAATCAAAGCGGTGATCGAAAAACCATTCTCACACATGACGTATACCCAAGCGGTCGACGTACTGACCAACTGCAACCAGAAATTCGACTATCCAATCGACTGGGGCACCGATCTACAGGCAGAACATGAAAGGTATTTGACCGAACAGCACGTCCAAGGTCCGCTGATCTTGACCGACTATCCATCGACCATCAAACCTTTTTATATGCGGCTCAGTGACGACGAAAAAACGGTCGCTGCGATGGATGTTCTGGTTCCCGGCGTCGGCGAAATTATCGGCGGAAGCCAACGCGAAGAACGACTCGATGTACTGCTGCAACGCATGGCCCAACAGGAGATGGCCGAAGAAGAATATTGGTGGTACATCGATCTGCGACGCTACGGAACCGTTCCGCACGCGGGATTCGGATTGGGACTCGAACGAGCCGTTCAATACGTCACGGGTATGGCAAACATCCGTGACGTCATCCCATTCCCACGCACCCCCGGCAATGCGGAATTCTGATGCCAAAGTCCCGTAAACTTTCTGGTAGCTGGTAGGCCAAGTGTTGGGCCACGCAAAGCTCGTAGGCCAGGACCTGTCCTGGCAAAGTCCCGCCAGGACAGGTCCTGGCCTACGATTGCCCTACGATTGGCCTACGACAACGATCGCGATGCTCCAACGCACCGCCTGCATGCCGTCGGTGTAGTCATCGCAACGTCCTGTCGATCACTCACCTGACATCGCAATGGCCGTGACTCTTGCAATCAGGAGGTGGCGGCTTTCGTGAATCGGTCCAATTCATGAACCATCTGATCGACCTCGCCACTGAGGAAGGCCAGCAGACCGGGGATCGGCCCGAGTCGGTCGGCCCGCGAGAATTCTTCGATCTGTCGTGAAAGTTCCACGACGGCGGTGGCAAGAAAACTATCGGCTGCGCCTTTGAGCGTATGAGAAGCACGTACGATAATTTCAGCATCCTGCTCTTTGACACCCGTTTGCATCTCGGCGAGTCTGAGCGTCGCTTCGTCACGCAAGATCGTAGCCAAAATTGCCAACTGCCGATCATCACAACCTCCCATCCTGTCGCGTGCGTGTTCCACATCAATCACGTGAAATTGCCCGTTATGCGGAGGATCGTTTTGATCTGCCTTATCGTCTGCATCAACCTGGAGCGTCGAGCCGCCATCGAGATTATCAGGCAGTGAATCGTCGCCGTTGTCGGGTGTGTACAGTCGCAGGGTTTCGACCAGCAAATCGATGTCGATTGGCTTGGCGATGTAATCGTCCGTCCCAGCATTCAAGCACTTTTCGCGGTCGCCTTTCATGGCGGCTGCCGTCATTGCCACGATCGGTACGTGTTGCCCCGTACCTCGCTCTTCGAATCGAATCAACTTGGTCGCTTCTTCCCCGTCCATCACTGGCATCTGCCAGTCCATCAAGATCACGTCGTAGTCATTGTTTCGCCACGCCTCGACTGCGATCAAGCCGTTCTCGGCAAGCTCAACGTGATGCCCCATACGGCGCAGCAGTCCCAGCGCGACTTCTTGATTCACTTCTCCGTCTTCGACCAGTAGCAGTTTCAATGGAATGATCGGCTTCTGCTCGGCTTGATCGACGACGACGTTCGCTTCAGCCCCCGCCAGCGCGGACGTAGACATCACATCCAAGATGACCTGCAACAGTTCGCTTTGAATGATTGGCTTGGTGACGAGCCGACTGATGCCGAAAAATCGGCAGCGTTGAAAATCACCGCTCCGAACTGCCGACGAGATCATGATGACCTTTGTTTCGGTCAGATAACCCTCCTTGCTGATCGCTTCTGCCACCGCAAAGCCATCCACTTTGGGCATCATCATGTCCAACAACACCAGACCAAACGGCTCGCCTCGTTGACTCGCTTGCGACACTTTCTCGATCGCCTCCTGCCCACCCTCAACGCATGTTGGCAGCACGCCCCAAAGATCCATGATTTCTTGAAGAATCAGGCGGTTGGTTTCGTTGTCATCGACGATTAAAACTCGCAGACCGGCTAGGTCACTGATGTCGGTCAATGACGAGTTGCCGTCCTCGTCGCTGATTCCCAATCGGATCGTGAAATGAAAGGTGGTGCCCGCGTCCGGTTCACTCTCCAGCCACATTTTGCCGCCCATCAATTCAACCAACTGTGTCGATATCGTTAGGCCCAATCCCGTGCCACCGAATTGACGCGTCGTCGACGGATCGGCTTGCGCAAACGATTCAAAAATTTTCGACTGTTGTTCTTCAGGAATCCCCACCCCCGTGTCTCGGACGGAAATCTGTAAAAGGGTCGAACGGTCGGTCGATTCTTTCTGCTCGGCGGTGATCACAACCTCGCCGGATTCCGTAAACTTGACGGCGTTGCCGATCAGGTTGACAAGGATCTGTCGTAATCGACCAGGATCGCCCATCACCATTGGCGGTAGTTCAGGATCGATGCGACAAGCAAGCTCCAGTCCTTTGGCGGCCGCTCGTGAACCGAGCATTCGAGCAGTGTTCTCAATCACATTGCGGAGGTCAAAACTGATCACCTCCAACTCCAGTTTGCCGGCCTCGATCTTGGAGAAATCAAGAATGTCATTCAACAGCCGCAGCAACGAGTCGGCTGAGATCCGAACCATTCCAAGATGCTCTCGTTGCGCCGGGGTTAACGATGTACCTTGCAACAGTTCGGCCATCCCGATGATTCCGTTCATAGGAGTCCGAATTTCGTGACTCATATTGGCCAGGAAATCACTTTTTGCGCGATTCGCCGAATCGGCCTCCTCTTTCGCGTTGATCAAGAACTCATTGGCGGCGGCCAGTTCCTTCGTCCGTTCCTCAACACGGC
>JABDKS010000936.1 GCA_013002105.1 Pirellulaceae bacterium
TCCAACCACACCCCAGACTCTAATTATTCGCGACTAGACAGGCAAACGGATTTCCGGTTTTGGACGGCCAAAGCCGGTCGTTTGAGGCGGATTTGATCGCAAAGGAGGGTCCCGCAGGCGACCCAAGTGCTCGGATCCGCTTCTAGGCAGCCGGCTTGTCGCTGTGCTGTGGGGCAGGCCGGGCGGCCGCGTCGTCGTTTTTGCCGCTTGGCGGTGCGGCGGGAGCGTCGTTGTCGATTTGCTCGGTCAGGTGTTCCACGGCGACGCGCAGCTGAGGGTCAAACAACACACTCGCCTGGGGTTCTTGGACGATGATCGGGGGTTCGTTCACACCACTTGCAACGGGAGTCTCGGTCTTATTGGGTGTGTCGGAGGCGACATTTGCTTGCGGATTTCCGGCGTCTTTTGCAGTCCCGGCATCTTGTGGAGCCCCCGCCGGGTCGGTTGTCCCCGTGGCGGCCGACAGGAGTGGATAGGACGCTTGCCGCCATCGGTCTCCGAGTTGCTCCAACGTCTTATCGTCCACCGATACGGTGAATCCATCATCGGGCGTGACTCCCCATTCGTCTTCTTCGGTGGCGTCTTCTTTACGATGTATGTTGTGATCGTTCGGTCGATAGTATCTCGCGACGGTCAAACGCAGGGCACTGCGCCCAAACTGCAGCGGCAGAATGTTCTGCACCGTCCCTTTCCCGTAGCTGCGCGTGCCAACAATGGTTGCCCTGTGATTGTCTTGCAGACAAGCCGCCACGATCTCGCTGGCGCTGGCCGAACCTCCATCAATCAAGATCGCTAGCGGTTTAGACGGATCCACCAGCGTTCCCGGTGTCGCGTCGTAGACGTCTTCGATCACGTTGCCGCGCGTTCGAGTCGACACGATGCGTCCCGAATCAAGAAACATGTCACTGACGTCGCGCGCCGCGTACAGGAGCCCGCCAGAGTTTCCGCGGAGGTCCAAGACCATCGCGTCGAATTCATTATTCAGCGTCGCCAGCACGCCTTCCAATTCTCTAACGGTTTTTTCGCCGAAGCTAGTCAAGCGGATGTAGGCGATCGACGGATGGCTTTGTAACCGAAAGACCCATTTGCTATTGTCGTCTCGATAATCACCAATCACCGACTCAAGTTCGATATTAGCGCGTCGCACGGTAATCGAATGCTGGTCCTGATCGCCGCGCAACACTTTGACTTTGACGGGGGTACCGATCGGACCTTTCAAGAGGTCGCTGACATCACCTAGGACCATTTTGGAAACATCGATATCGTCAACTTCGATGATGCGATCGTCGGGAAGGATCCCGCCGAGTAATGCGGGGGAGCCAACCAACGGAGTGATCACGCGGACCGGTTCGTCCGGATTGGGCTGTTCCACAAAAATCCCGATCCCCGCAAATTCTTGATTGATGCTGTCTTGAAACGAATCATAGGCATCACCGGGGATGTAGCTACTGTGTTCGTCCAATGAATCCGTCAGTCCTTTCATCGCCGCGGTCAACAACGCTTGGTCGTCGACATCATCAACGTAAAAGTGGTGGATTAATTCCATCGCGTCGCCCACCATCATGGCCGTCTTTGTGCGACGTGCTGTCGCGTAACAAAGCACGGCAAGACTGCAGGCGATCAGGATGACGTTCAGATTGCGTGGAGGCATGGAAGAGATTGGTTGTGGGCCAAGGCGAAAAGCCGATCGGCGGTCGAGGTGGATGCGGTAATTTTCAGCACGCGCGCTGTCGCAGCGAATCTGGAACGCGACGAATCAGGATCGCAGTGAATGAGGGGATGACTGATGGGATCACGAGCGTCTGATCAACGAATCGTCGAATCCTTGTCGCTTTTTTGAACTTGCCTGCCGAGATGTCACCGCCCGTGATGATGGATGGTCAAGTCGACAGGATTGGATAGTCACCTCTGGCAAGGCGGAATTGGTAAACGAGTCGGTGGTGTAATTGAATTGTACCAGCCGAATCGTTTTTTTGAGAGCCAAAAGCGCGGGCTCGGGTGTCGATGGTGGGCCCGAATCGGAACTTTTTTCGCGACAGTCCCGACGCCCTCATCGTCAAACGCCGCCGATAAACGGCCTTGGAAAGAGAATTGCGTGCTGTTCGACCCAGGTGGGAAGCCCATCCCAACTGGTGAATTGCGACACCGTCAGAAAGATCAGATAGGTCCCCACGACAGCCAACATCAGAACGCGAACAGACCAAATCGAGATACCAGCCCAGAGCCCACTTGGGTCCGGGCGCCGCCTGGCACGCCGCAGCGCCAAGCCTTCGCCGACGCGTGCGGGCAAAATAAAGCCGACAAAGACAACGCACGGTAGCCATAACACCTCGCGAGGCGTTGCTTCGATTTTCAACAGGTAGAGCGGGATCGGCAAAATGACCAGTCCGAAGATCATGGCCAACAACCACGCCCAAGGGGCACGTCGAAAATCTTGCCGGATGCGACGCAGTTCAAACATCGCACCCAAGCGATTCTCGGCGGCGAAATGGGCCTGCAGCATTGGCAAGTACAAAAGCACGCCGCCCATCGCGATCAGGGCCAGACCGCCGATCAGCCCAGCGACCGGAGTTTCACCGTTGCGATTCATCGCGATGATAATCATGCCCGGAACCAGCCAGATCAACGTTGCAACCGCACCGCGGGTACCGAGCCAGAACAATCTGGGCAGTTCCAGCGCGACGGTGAAGTCCCACAGGCGGTCGGGAATCGTGCTCCACGTGCCTGGTCGCCAACCTTCACGTAGAAAACGTTTGGGTTGCGGCCATAAATAGTGGCGCAGCTGACCACCGCGCACCCAGGCCCACAATAAATACCCCATCGCAGCAAACGAGCAGGCGAATGCGAGCACTCGAAGCAAGGTTGCTTGCAGCGAACCGGGATCGATCAATTGCGCGACCGACTCCCAATGCACCAATAATTGTGTCGGCAGTGAGGCAACGAAGATCGCTGTGGCAGCTAAGCCGATCGTCCCGGCACGTTGCAGATTGGGCAAAGAATCGCGAAATTTTGCGCCGCGCGTCAAACGACCGGCGACATCGAGCAGATAACCAAACGCAATCAATTGAAAGATCGGAATCGCACTGAGAACGGCTAGCAAGGCGATCAGCGAGGCAATGCAGAACAGGCCACGAATGGACCAGCCGATAAAGCGAAATACTCTCCGCCGGATGCCAATGGGCTCTGTCGGATCTTTGGGTGTTCGAAGTGTCGCAACGGGAATCTCAGTCGCGACAGAGATCTCGCCGGGTGCGTCTGGCGAATTTGGCGGGCTGACCAATGGGCGGGAAAATGGGTTTCCAATCGCCGTGGCGACCGGAGGCTGTGAAACTGGATTCGGCGAAACAGGCGTAGCACCTGTCATCGATTCCTGTGCGGGATGTCCGTCGGTGCGAGCGCCAGTGTCGGCTGAATATCGCTGCACGGCCTCATTGAACGCCGAAAAATCGGTGGGGCGGTTCGGTGTGATCGGCGGGGGTGAATTCGATCCTCGTTGATCGTTGCCGATCACATTAGCGGCGATGGACTGCGATGGACGGACCGTCGGTTCGGGAGGACCGGTGATCGGATCCTGGTCGTCGCTGGGTGATCTCGTTGGATCCGCCACTTTTTTCTTCCAGAGTTTTTTTTGGGTGCTTCTTTTACGCGTTCAAACACGTGATTCGTTGGTAGCAAGTCGTTCTTGGCAGCACTTGTCGGACTTCCATCGTAAATGCTGGTCGGCGGGGGGGTCGATTTCTGAGCCGATTTTGGCGAGTGGGATTGGTCGATGGCGAAACAAATTTCCCCGTGTTTTACGGAAAAAAAGTGGCTGACCGGTGATTGTCATCAAATGGGGTCCGGCGCGTGATAAGTTTGGTAAACCTTGCGGCGCGTACCCCCACACCATCAAGCGGAGTGATGGATTGTACCGATGCATCAGTTCGTACCGGAAATACCGGTGCAGCTACGGCGGATCCCGTAATGTCCGCCGACACTGTGCATCCCAACCAATTGGCGGGTACGGGGATTTATGCGACGTACGATCCAACTTGCCCCGGCTACTAGCCGTCTGCTGGCTGCAATCACTTTGGTTGCCCTCAGCATGCAAGCGACACCATTGGCTGCCCAGAGCCAATCACCGTCGCTGGGCCCTGACGATATTAGACAAACACCCACGGTCCGCGCGATTCAACGTGCATCACCGGCCGTGGTCAACATCCACGGACAGAAAACTGTCCGGAATACGGCCGCCGGCACTGCCGGTGCGGACCCGAATTCTTTTCGCCATGTCAACGGCATGGGCACCGGCGTGGTCATCGATCCGCGTGGGTATGTGATTACCAATTACCACGTTGTCGAAGACGTCGATGACATTCGTGTCACGCTGCACAACGGTGAAACAACCAACGCCACGTTGGTAGCATCGCGAATCCGCAGCGACCTGGCGTTGATCAAGGTCAACACTCAATCAAAGCTGCCAGTGATTCCGCGCGGATCGAGCGAAGATTTGATGGTCGGTGAGACGGTAATCGCAATCGGCAACGCGTTTGGCTATGTCCACACGTGTACCAAAGGCATCATCAGTGCCTTGCACCGCGATGTACCGGTCAATGAAACGCAAGACTACATGGATCTGATCCAGATCAGTGCCGGTATCAATCCTGGCAACTCTGGCGGACCCCTGTTGAATATCAAAGGTGATATGATTGGCGTGAACGTCGCCGTTCGCGTCGGGGCACAGCAAATCGCCTTCACGATTCCGATCGATCAAGTGATCGAAATCGTCACCGAGATGATCGAGCAACACAACAACAGCCGGTTATTGACCGGCCTGCGAACCGACGGCGGACCGCGCGATGGTGATGGTGTCACCGTCGCCAATGTCTCCGCTAGCAGTCCTGCCGCACGGGAGGGATTGAAGCCGGGTGACCGCGTGGTCCGCGTTGGTTCGCAATCAGTCGATGATCGCCTGGATTACTCGCTGGCGTTGTTGAGTTCGCGGCCCGGGGACACCATTCCACTGAGCGTCGAACGAAACGGAAAACGTTTGGACTTGGAAATGGCGACCGAAGCGGTTTTCAAAAATTTCAGCGGCACCGTTAGCGAGTTGGCTTGGTCGGTGATCGGAATTCGTGCCAAAAGCGTCAGTCAATCGGCCGTCAAGCGTCTCAATACCCGCATGCGAACGTCCTATCGCGGTGGTCTTTATGTGACCGCCGTGCGACCTGGTTCGACCGCGGAGGATCAAGGGATTCAAGTCGGTGATGTGTTGTTGGGTATCCATGGTTGGGAAACTGCGACTTTGGATGATCTGCAAGGAATTTTGGAGCATCCCGACATGCAACGTGGACCGCGTGCCAAGTTCTACTTGGTGCGTCGCGAGCAAACCTTGTTTGGTCACATGCAACTGGCTGCCCAGCCCGGGCAAACAACGCGGCGATAATCATCGATAACAGAGGGTCGTGACGATTCAAGTAACCGACGCATACGTCCTGGGGTGAGCTTCCCAATTGCGGTCAACGCAACGGAAGTTTGCCGACCCAGCCGGGACGTCGCGTCGGTTATCGGATCGATCTGCACTTTGCCGCCGACCGACGCCAATCGGTCCACTTGCTGGCTCACGATCGACGCTACATCGATTATTCTCAGGGGAAAGAACCGCGGGAGTTGCTCTCTCGCGGCAGTCAACTTTCCACGAGCTTTCGATCCTCCGATGCGAACCTTCATTGCCGTTACAGCATGGCTGACCACCACGGTTGCTGCGTCTGCGGCGGACCAACCAATCGACGTGTTTTTGGTGGCCGGGCAATCCAACGCCGTGGGCGCCGATGCGCCGCCAAGTCAAATGCCTAATGACGCGATCGACGACTCGATCCTGTTTCGTTGGCGGTGTGGCGATCCGCCGCCGGACGAACATGATTCCATCAGTAACGGTTGGCAGAAACTTCGGGCACAACCTCTGGGTGACCCGATCACGCCGCGACGTGATCGTCAGTACGGAAATTTTGCGCAGCCAGATGGCGGCTTCGGTCCCGAAATTGGATTCGCGCGTGCGATCGCGCTTCAACAGTCCACACCGATCGCGGTTGTCAAAGTCGCTTTCAGCGGGACTCATATCGCAGGCGATTGGAATCCCAATGCGAAAGCGACCGATGCTGCCACCGAGCACGATTCGCGGGGCGCGTGCTATCGTGAACTGGTTCAACAATCCAGGCGGGCGATCGCCGATTTGAAGGACCAGCATTACGATCCAACGCTGGTTGCCATGGTTTGGGTACAGGGCGAAAGCGATGCAACGGCACAACGCGTCGATGACTACCAACACAACCTCGGGCGAATGATTCAGACGCTGCGAAGCGACTTGAAAGCACCCGAGTTGATTGCACTACTGGGCGTCAACACCCGCTTTGGCGGCGGCAAGAACCAATACATGCCCGCCATCATCGCCGCGCAGCAAGCGTACGGGCAAAGCGACCCGCTGGCCTGCTACGTCGACACCGCCGGCGCGACGATCGCCAATCATGCGCACTATGACGCCGCCGGCACGATCGACGTCGGTCAGCGGTTTGCCAAGGCGTTAAAAGCGATGCGCAGTGTTGCGGCCGAGTAGTGGAGCAGTGACGACCTGGTGCGTGGACTACCAGGTGCGTGCGGCTTCGTAGGCCGAAATTTTGTCTTCGACCAGCAGCGTCTGGGCGATGTCGTCGAGGCCTTTGAGCATGTTCTCGCGTCGACTTGGATCGACATCAAAGGAAAGCTCCAGTCCCGCGTCGTCGCGGACGACTTGGTTTTCCAAGTCGACGGTCAACTGATAAGGCGCGTTTTCGGCGCGTTTGAACAGTTCATCAATGTCCGCCTCGGGCAGCACGATCGGCAAAACGCCGTTCTTGAAACAGTTGTTGTAAAAAATGTCGGCAAAGGACGGCGCGATCACGCTGCGGAATCCGTAATCATCCAGAGCCCAGACGGCATGCTCGCGGCTACTGCCGCTGCCAAAATTCTGCCGCGCCACCAAGATCGATGCGTCTTTGACCGCCTCCTGATTCAGCTCGAACGTGGGGTTGGGTGTCGTACCATCGTCCTCGAACCGCCAATCGTAAAACAAGAATTGACCGAATCCTGTCCGTTCAATCCGTTTGAGAAATTGTTTGGGAATGATCTGATCGGTGTCGACGTTGGCGCGATTCATGGTCGCGACGGTACCGGTATGAACGGTGAAGGCTTTCATGGCGAAGGATTGCAGTGGAATGTGTTTGGGTGGAAACGGGTGGCCAACGTGGGTCGCGGCAGACCTACTGCGACTTGTATTGCCAGCCGCGGATGTCAACAAAGTGGCCTTCGACAGCAGCTGCGGCTGCCATCGCGGGGCTGACCAGATGCGTGCGACCGCCTTTACCCTGCCGGCCTTCGAAGTTGCGATTGCTGGTGCTGGCACAACGTTCGCCTGGAGAAAGCTTATCGGGGTTCATTGCCAGACACATACTGCAGCCAGCTTCGCGCCAATCGAAACCGGCTTCTTTAAACACCTTGTCTAGTCCTTCCCGCTCGGCGTGCTCCTTTACTTTGCCGCTGCCGGGTACGACCATCGCGTCAACGCTGGAGGCAACCTTGTGTCCTTTGACGACCGCGGCGGCTGCTCGCAAGTCTTCGATTCGGGCATTGGTGCACGAACCGATAAAAACACGGTCGATACCGATCTGCTGAAGCGGGGTTCCGGCGGTCAGTCCCATATACTCCAGCGCGTCGCTGGTTGATTTTTGGTCCGTTGGGTCACTGAAGTCCGACGGGTTGGGCGTCGCGGCGGTGACGCTCAAGACTTGGCCGGGGTTGGTGCCCCAGGTGATTTGTGGTTCGATGTCGCGTCCTTGATAGACGTTGGATCGATCATAGCTGGCACCAGCGTCGCTGGGCAAAGAACGCCAGCGTTTGATCGCCGCTTCAAAATCCTTGGGAGCTTCGGGCAGCGGACGCAAGTACTCATACGTGACGTCGTCCGGCGCAATCATCCCTGCGCGAGCACCCGCTTCGATCGACATGTTGCAGACCGTCATCCGTTCTTCCATCGAAAGTGCACGAATGCAATCGCCGGTATACTCGAGCACGTAGCCGGTCCCGCCGGCGGTGCCGATTTTGCCGATCAAATACAAGATCATATCCTTGGCCGTCACGCCGGGGGCCAATTCACCGTCGACACGCAGCTCAAAAGTTTTGGGTTTGAACTGCAGCAACGTTTGTGTTGCCAGTACATGTTCGACTTCGCTGGTACCAATTCCGAATGCCAACGCGCCAAAGGCACCATGGGTCGCGGTATGACTATCACCGCAAACGATCGTCATGCCCGGTTGCGTGTAACCGTTTTCGGGGCCGATCACATGCACGATGCCTTGCCGGACATCACCGATGTCAAAAAGTTGCACACCGAACTCGTTGCAGTTCGCGCGCAGCGTATCGATCTGTTTTCGGCTGATTGGGTCGGCAATCGGTAGGCTGCGATCACTGGTGGGGACATTGTGATCGGGCGTCGCCAACGTCCGACCGGGCTGACGCACGGGGCGACCATTGATCCGTAATCCTTCGAACGCCTGGGGGCTGGTCACTTCGTGAACCAAGTGCAAATCGATGTACAGCACGGCCGGGCCCGTTTCGGGGGCGTGAACGACGTGCTCGTCCCAGATCTTGTCGAGCATGGTCCGGGGCGGGTTGGACGCGGTCTGGGGTGCGGCGGACGGGGTGGGGTTGGTGTCAGGCATGGGGGCGTGGTGGGTGAAAACGAAGAAATCTCTCAGTTCACTGTCAACTGTAAGTGGCAAAATGTCAACGGCTCAGCTTGCCCAGTGTGAGACGCTCAGCCGCCAGCGGCCACGACGCTGCGTTTGTCAGAGCATTGGACGCTGGCCCGCCAGTACGAGCGACGCTGGCCCGCCAGTACGAGCGACGCTGGCCCGCCAGAGCGTGCGACGCTGGCCCGCCAGAGCGTGCGACGCTGGCCCGCCAGAGCGTGCGGCGACAGGCCGCTGAGAGACGGACCGGACGGAGAGGTGGGATGTTCGCCGGCTGCGCAAAAAAAACGCCGAACAATGCAATTTGTCCAGCGTCTGTTTGTTGTTTTTGCGTGGCGATGCGAAATCGCGATTTGGGGTGGGCGCGGTCGTGACCGCAACACCCTGTGCGAACTAAACCGGTTCTTCGTAATAGTCCCGCGTATCGGACAACTGCCCGGGAACGATTTTGGTGACGCTGACTTTCGTGCGACGCAGTTCTTCGATTTCAGCAGCCATCTGCGAAATCAAATTCGCAATTTCTTCACCCGCCGATTCACCGATGTTCACCATCAAAGCCTTGCGAGAGTTGTAGGTCAGTCCAATATTTTTCATGGTAGGGCAATTCAGATTGGGAAAAGACAAAATGGTTAGATGAGAGACAAGGCCTCTCATTACTAATTAGTGTTTTGGTGGTGGCAAGCAGGAACTATTCGACCGTCACGCTTTTAGCCAGATTTCGGGGTTTATCAACGTCACAACCGCGCAACAGGGCGATGTGATAGGACAGCAATTGCAAAGGCACCACGGTGACGATGGGCTGCAAGATTTCCGGCACGTGGGGAACTCGGATCACATCGTCAGCGATTGAATCGATCTGTGGATCGTCGTGGCTGGCCACGGCAATGATCGGGCCGCCACGGGCTTTGACTTCTTCCATGTTCGCCATGACTTTGTCGTACGTCGTCCCGTTCGGGATGATGAAGACACTGGGCGTTTCTTCGTCGACCAATGCAATTGGGCCGTGCTTCATTTCTGCGGCCGGGTAACCTTCGGCGTGGATGTAACTGATTTCTTTAAGTTTCAACGCACCTTCGAGTGCCGTCGGGAAATTGTATTGACGACCCAAGTACAGCACGTTGGTGGCATGCTGATATTTCTTGGCCACATCGCGGATTTGGACGTCGCAACTGAGTGCCGTTTGAACGGCACCGGGTAACTGATGCATCTCCTCGATAATCCGCTTGCCACTTTCGAAGCTCAAGTGCCGCATCCGACCAAAGTAAAGCGCCAACATTGCCAGCACACAGCATTGCGACGTGTAGGCCTTGGTACTGGCGACCCCGATTTCCGGTCCGGCGTGCAGGTAGACTCCGCCATCGGCAGCTTGCGCGATTGAGCTGGCTACGACGTTACAGATCGCCAACGTGCGGTGGCCTTTGCGTTTAGTTTCGCGCAGCGCGGCCAGCGTGTCGGCTGTCTCACCACTTTGCGTGATTCCAAACACCAACGTGTTGTTGTCGATCGGCGGATTGCGGTAGCGCAGTTCGCTGGCATATTCGACACTGACCGGAATTCTCGCCAGCTCTTCGATCAGGTATTCGCCGACCAACGCCGAGTGCCAACTGGTGCCACAGCCGGTCAAGATAATGCGTTCGACGCTACGTAGTTGTTGGGGCGTTAAATTCAGTCCGCCAAACACCGCTGTGGCATCTTGGTCATCCAAGCGTCCGCGCATCGCGTTGCGGATTGATTCGGGCTGCTCATAAATCTCTTTGAGCATGTAGTGGTCGAAGCCTTCCAGAGAGACTTCGTTGCTTTCGGATTCCAGCGGACGAATGTCGACGCGAACTTTTCCCTGATCGCGATGCAACACCGAGAAACCTTCAGGCGTCAGCACGGCCAACTGATGGTCAGCCATGTAGACGATGCGATCGGTGCAACCCACCAATGGAGACGCGTCGCTGGCCAGGAAATACTCGCCGCGGCCAACTCCGATGACCAGCGGGCTGCCGAATCGAGCCGCGATGATCATGTTCGGTTTGTCGCGAAACGCGATGGCCAATCCGTACGTCCCGCGAAGCTGTGCGATCGCCCACTGCACCGCGTCGACGTACTGCATATTGGGCTGAGCTTTGTCGGCCGGCGTGATCTTCAGACCTTCGGCGATCAGATGAGCGACGACTTCGCTATCGGTTGCGGAGGTGAACTGGTAGCCCTTGGTGATCAGTTCGTCTTTTAACGTTTGAAAATTTTCGATCACGCCGTTGTGGACCAAGACGACTTCGCCATCTCCACCAATGTGTGGGTGAGCGTTCTCGTAGGTGGCCGGTCCGTGCGTAGCCCAACGTGTGTGGCCGATCCCCAGAACGCCGCTCGAGGGCTCGTCGCCTAACGCATTGGCCAGTGCGTCGATTCGTCCAACCGATCGCGTGATGTCGAAGTCCGAGCCGCCATGAATGGCGATGCCCGCACTGTCGTAGCCTCGATACTCCAGACGACGCAAACCGTTGATCAAGAATGACCCGGCGCTGTCGCTTCCGACGTATCCAACAATCCCACACATATAATTCGACCTTCGGTTGTCCAGCGAACTCGCGGTCAATCTCGCCTATCGAAACGAAACCGGAGTGGTTCTCCCTGTCTCCATAGCTTCGAATGGCACTGCAGCCCAAGTGATATTTTGCTCGTGTAGCCCGCTATCGGGGTGTAAAGATAGGACGATTAAGCGGACCTGAGAAGTACATAATTCCGTGAATCGGTTGATTGGCGGTCCATTGACCGCTCAAGGGATAACTACGCTGCGTATCGAGATTTTGTGCCTTTTGCATCATTGTGCTTTAGATCGACTTGGTTCCATTTCTCGTCTACCAGTTGGTAAACGGTGCTTTTGGGGGTCGTGACCCTCTCCAGAGCGGATCGAATGGATTTCAGGTCGATTGGTTCGTTGGGCTCGGCGATCAAGACGAGATCGACGAATCCGATCGTGCTGGAGACCCGTGACAAGCCGGCCGTCAAATCCATCGGGATTAACGTGGGTCGTACGCTTTGACCGCGCAGTTGCCGGTTGAATTCTTTTAGCGTGATCGGTCCGTCGGCCATCTCGAACATGTCGATGGCGCAATATCGCACGGCCGTCTCCGGATGGGACGCGATCAACATTTTGGTGATTGCTAAGGCTCGTTCACCGTCCCCGACACCGATTTCGAGAACCGATGTGGCACCGCTGCGTTTGACCAGCCGGCAGATAGCGCCTTGGGTTCCCCGTCCCAGTCGGTCCATCAGACTCAGTGACGGGGCGGTCGCCTTGGCAGCTTTTCGCTTGCTAGGACTTCGCTTACTAGAGCGTGGGGTTTTGGAGCCTGTTGGCTGCCCCGACAGGGCCTCGTTTGACCCGTTGGCGCTGTCGTTCTGGCTCGCTGGCCCTTGGACCTTGGAATTGGTTTTTCCGAGGATTGAATTCCAAAGTTTCAGAAATGGCATCGGACTGCGCCGCCTGGGTGCACGCATCACAAGGCCGCCAAAAAGCGGACGAGGAGCGTCATTTGGGGGTACGAATTTGAGGGCTTGTCTAGTTTTGTCGGCAGTCCAGGCGAATTGAATCGACTGGATCCCCGTTAGGTCCGGTTATGCCGACCGCATGTGAGTCTGCGATCTACGTTTCTTTTGGCAGATTTACCTTTTGAATCGGCCAGTGAAACGTCACGGGTATTTTCGATGGATAAACAACAACAACCGACCAACGATCCAGCCGCGATTGCTAGCGAGCGGGCGACGACGCGGCAGACGCCAAAATCGCGGTTTCGTCAGCAAGCAATCGACTTAGCAGAACAACAGATTGAATCATGCGAGCCCAGGCTTGCACTGTCCGCCAGCCTGGCGGCTGAGATTTTGTTGGAATCACTGGACGTCCAGATAGCGTCGGTTGCCGAACCCGCGACCGACTCAGCAAGCGGCAATCAAGCCGATGTCCAGGCGACGAGCGGCGCGATGGCCACCGATGGCGACGCCGAGCCATTCGCGAACTTGATCGATCAAGCCAATGAGGTGCGAGCACCCTTGGGACTTGACGGCAGCGGACAGACCGTCGCAATCATTGACAGCGGGATCGCGTGGGACCATATCGCATTGGGCGGCGGATACGGCCCGGGATACCGCGTCGTGGGCGGATGGGATTTCGCCGAAGACGATGCCAACCCCTACGACGATGGGCCGGCTGGATTTCATGGCTCACACATCGCCGGCTTGATCGCAGGTGACGCAGAAGGGTTCGAAGGCGTCGCACCGGGCGCGGATTTGGTCGGACTTCGCGTTTTTGATGATCATGGTGCCAGTGAATTGCAGTGGATCGAATCGGCGCTGCAATGGGTTCATGACAACCAAGATTCATTTGAGTCGCCGATCACTACTGTCAACTTATCGGTCGGAGCGGCATTGAGTGACGACAATCGTGCGGAAGCGACCGCGATGTTGGCCGACGAATTACAGCAACTGCGTGATGATCAGATTCTGGTATTCGCCGCGGCAGGTAACTTCTTTGGCAGTTCCCAGGCTGACGGCGACAACCAGATTCTCTTTCCCGCATCCGATCCCAATGTCGTTGCGGTCAGCAGTGTTGGTTCGGACGGATCATTAAGTGATTTTGCGCAACGCGAAGACGGCATCATCGCGACCCAAGGAGAGAGTGTTCGCAGTTCGGTGCCGGATCATGTTTTCGGCTGGGATGGCAAAGTCGATGACTTTGCGGCACTCGACGGCACCAGCATGGCAACACCACAAGTGGCCGCCGCTTCGATGGTGATCCGACAAGCGATGATCGAACAAGGTCTCGAGCCGACCGCCGATGAAATCCTGGCACGGCTGAACGACTCGGCACGATCGCACGTCGACTCGGTGACGGGTGAAACCTACCAAACCGTGGATCTAGCCAACGCTGTCAGATCAACCACTGACGTTGAAACCAACTTGACGCCGCCAACCACCATTGACCAATTCGCGGGCTCGTCAGAGAGCGAACACGTTGAACTGGATCTGACCGACGGCATCAAAATGCGAATCGGCGATCGGGTCTACGATCTTCAACCAAATGACGCGGGTGATCCGTTGGTGATCGATGTCGGCAACGGTGCCGATTCGATCCAGATTGTCGGCTCGGATGCGGCCGAACGATTGGCTCTCTATCCGGTCTCCGCCAGCGACACCGGCGACGGGCAGTCCAGCCGGTTAAGCACCAGCGAATTTGAGATTGAACTGCGAGGCTTTGAGAACGTCGCATTCGACGGAGGCGGGGGACGCGATCGGGCTACCTTGTACGATTCAACCGGGAATGACCGGTTGGAATCGGGACCGGGATCCGCGCGACTTTCGGGCGTTGGATTTCAATTCGATGTGTCCAACGTCAACCACATCTACGTGCATGCGACGAACGGTGGCTCCGACTCGGCGTATTTGAATGACTCACCGGGTGACGATTCGCTGGCGGTTCGGCCACAATTCACCAGTCTACGCACCGACCAGACGTTCCAGCTGGCGTACGGTTTCGAACGGGTGAACGCCTACGCGACCTCCGGCGGAGACGATACTGCAAAGATCTACGACTCCAGTGGCGACGACACGATGAGTGTTTCGGCAAGCCGGACGATGATCGCTGGACCCAACTACCAAGTCACCGCACGCGGATTCGACTCGGTGATCGGACATGCCAACGCCGGTGGAGATGACGTCGCAAAAATCTACGGTGATCCCACGTCGAACCAATGGCACAGTACCGACGACATGGTTCAATGGACGGGACAAGACAACGCCGTTCGCGTGGCACGTGGATTCGAGCGAACGACGGCGTTCGAGAATTACCAGCCGATTTCGCTGCAGCCCCTGTCGTTAACCTCTTTGATGGGTGCCGATGACGATGAACGCGAAGCGTTGGTT
>JABDKS010000965.1 GCA_013002105.1 Pirellulaceae bacterium
TTCACCGAGCGGACTGTCGCCAAAATCTTCGCCGGCAAATGATTCTTGTCCGCCCAACATCAACAGCCCACCACCGCGGGACGCAACGAAACGCCGGAGCAATAACAATTGATCTTGGGTAAAGAAACCTGATTCGATGTCATCCAGGATGACACCGTGATATGCGAACAGTTCTTCGGGCGATTCAGGGAATCCATCACTCAATTCATCCGACTCTTTGACGCCCAGGCGGATGATGACCGGTTGATCGTACTGCTGCGCGGCGTCCTCCTCGTCGTCGCCGAGTCCCTGAAACAACGGGTTGGTCGACGTCACACCGCGATCGCGAAAACTGAATTTCGGTTCCTTGTTGGCAATTCTGACCAGTCCGACCAATTGAATTTCGGCGTCTTCTTGTAACGCGCGTCGGAGAAACTTGAATTCCCAATTGGGGCGTCCGGCGATGTACAAAATACGGTACGGACCCGACGCGCGATCGACCGTGATCAAGCGTTCGTTGTTCGCAAGCGTCGCTTCGTCGGTATCAAATTCGCCTCGATCCGCAGCGGCTCTCTCCATCAATTCGCGATCGTCGGAAGTGAAAGTTGCGATGCGGTAAAATCGCACGCCCGATTTTTCAGGACGGAACCGAAATTTGACCTCTTTGATAGGTTCAGAATCGGTCAGTGAGAGCGACTTCTCCTCGACTAATTTGCCCGTCGCTTGGTCTCGAAGTTGGACAAACACCTTTTGATCGCCCATCGCCCGGGCGTCAATCTTGGCTCGCAAAGTCATCGGCGCTGACTCGAAGTCTGTCTGCCGCGTGCTGATATCGGCGATCCGCAAATCGCGGACAACCGTATCACCCTTGGGTAAGACCGGATAAACGGGGAATCCAAGCGATGACCAGTCAAAGTCGGCAGGCGGAGGGTCAGTCAAATTTCCATCGGTAAAGAGGATAACACCACCGACCGGACGATCGGCAAACCGCTGGGACAACTCGTTTAAGCTGGTCGTTAGCGAAGAAACATAGCCGTCCAAAGGAAGTGTTTCGATTGAATCAACGCTTTCGAGACGCGAGTCGAACGTGTAAGTGCGAACATCAAACGCTTGTGCCAATCGGATTCGCCAGTCAGCGGTGTCTTGCATCAGCTGTGCAACGGTTTCGCCTCGCGTTTGATCGCTGCCGACTGATTTCAGTTGCATGCTCTGACTGTTGTCGACCAAAATTGGCAACACATTGGCTCGAGGACGCGGACGCTTTCCGCTGCGCAGCGGCTCCATCAGACAGACGGCAATGAACCCGATCGCGGCGAGCTTGAGCGCCATGGCGAGCAAACGAACCGGCGCGATGATCCCGCGTTGAGAATAATTCCACAGCACGAGGACGGCTAACACGATCCCAAGCACGATGGACGGCAAGATCCACTGTGGCGCACCCCAAAGGTATTCACCCGGGATCAATTCGGAATCGGCAAAGATCGAAAAGGCAGTCAAGGTAGCAGCGTTTGGGGGATTCAGTGTGATAAAGAACGTTCGAGACCGTGAGTTGTGCGGGCGTAGGTCGGGGAGGTTACCGTCCGCTGCCCAGGTTTTCGTAGTACCGGCGGACGGCATCTGTAAATTGGTCCGGTACAGGATCCCGGTCGATCGGCACTAAGGCGTTCTTGTCGGCTGAACGGCGCAAAAGCTCTTCCTGTACGTCGCGTTTGAGTTCGCGAAGTGGTTGCGCGATCATTTCTTCGACCAGCGACCATTGGGGATCTTTGGAGTGACGCTTCAGGTCGACGCGTACATCACGGGCACGGTCGCGGATCCTGGCAGCCCGAGACCGCAAGTCGGGATCGTCGACCATTTCTTCGACATCACGCAAACGGTCCGACCAGTCGCGGAACCCGTCGCCGGTCAGCGGTTGGCTCGATGGACTATCGGCGGCAAAGCGATTGAGTAGCCCGCCCAATTGTCCACCGGGTTCAGATCCGTCGCGTGGTTGTCCGTCTGCCTGTCGTTCCGATTCGCCTTGCCCATTCGTGTCTTGCCCGGGTTGTTGTCCTGGTTGTTGTCCTGGTTGTTGTCCAGGTTGCTGTCCGGGTT
>JABDKS010000974.1 GCA_013002105.1 Pirellulaceae bacterium
GCCTTTTTTCCAACGTGGTAATCGTGGGTGCCAGCCGAGTCAACGTCGACATCCACGCCGAACTCTTCAACGAACCGTTGCATGACCGCTTCGCCAGCGGGCGACCGGCAAATGTTTCCCATGCAAACGAATAGTACGTGTTTGGTCATCTGATCTGCTCGGACAAATCTGAGTGAAAAGGAGGCAACGAAACGGCGTATTTTGGAGCGTTCATTTGTTGAGACTGGTTCACCAAATGGGTGCTACCGAAGTTGTAAAGGATTCCACGGTAGTCGTCACGGCGATGCCAATTCGAGCGTCTCAACGGCGATCCACGTTGCGTTACCCACCCGAGTTTGACGATTAGGTGTGGGAGATTATTTGTTGCACGCCGCTGGAGCCTAAGGTGAAATTCGTCGCCAAAAGGGGTCGCCAGGCGTACACTGTCGGCCAGATTCTATATTTTTTGAATTTAGCCAATCAGGCCCAGAAACACGGGGAAAAGTGGGGCATTTTCCGCACCCCCCGGTGTCTCGTTGAGGCTGTTTCAATTGCCTAAGGCAGCGCCAAGGGTTAGTATCTTGCCTTCTTGTCAGGATCTGTTCACGAAGGAGTCACTCATGCCCTCTAGCGTCTCTGTCCGCTTTATCAATTCGTGTCCCACGTGTGGACGCCGTGTTCAAATCCGCGCGTCGCTACTTGGCTGCTCGGTTGCGTGCCAACATTGCCAAGGTGAATTTGTCGCCACTGCCACCGAAGATGTGCGCCATCGTGTCGATCAGCCTGACCCATTGATGGATCGTGTCGAGGCTGCATTGCGGCACCCCGAGACGAAGACCACCACGGTTTGAGTCCGCCTGATCGCGTGATTTGCGTCGACGACCACCATCGCGTCCGCAGATGCACGCCGTAGCTTGAGCAACACTTTTCAACCCAAGCGTTGGCAAATCTCGTTGAGTTCATCGCTTTGTTGTTTGCCCTGGGCGGTGCGTTGTGACCCAATCGAGTCACGATGATCCTGAGCTGAATCAACCACAACAGATCTCGCAATCCAAAAAGTGTTGCCACGTCGTGGGGCCGGTTCCCACCGGCCGATTACGCTGGGAGGTCGTGCGGCTTTTAAGTTCATCGAGATGACTGGATTAATTTGGCTCAGGCTTCACACTCCCTTACGGCAACACCGTCGCAAGTCAAACCTACAGCGGTGAAGCCGTTGAACACTCCAGCCCAGGGCAACGCCCTGGTTACTTTGGATCCAGCAATTCTGTCCCCGCCGGTTCGTTTGGCGGCGTCGCCGCCAATCGAACCGGCGGGGACAAACGAGCGGAGATGGTGTCGCCAAACCAGGGCGTTGCCCTGGGCTGAGATGTGTCGCCCTTTCAGGGCTAGCTGCGACGCTGCTCGATACAAAGATCCGCTAGCGCTTTGCGCGCGAGGACAACAAAGCAAGACATTGTCAGCAATGAAGTAGATAACCGCA
Organism: Pirellulaceae bacterium; assembly: GCA_013002105.1. The sequence goes on from JABDKS010000974.1 coordinate 1,460, forward strand.
CGAACTCCCGGCTCGCGGGAGGGCGAATTAAAAATGTAAAGTAAGTGCGATTCGGTGATAGCCTCGGTTGTTTTTTGCAACGATTCGCGGCTATCGCCGTGCGGCTATCGGGACGGTAAAACACCGCGTTCTGATTCGAAAGCGGCGCTGTTCAGCTAGAGAATTGTCAGATTTGTCTTTGAACACGACCTGTCCTGCCGCGGCTTCGCTAAATCAGGCCCTACTCTGCGACTTTCCGCGTCGATGATGCAACGGCGCTCATCGGATCTGGATGGGCACGGTCTGTTGTCCGATCACCGCCTCGAATTCGGCCTTGGTGTAGTCCGGCGGTCCAAATGTTTCGCGGGCATTATTGGAAAAACCGTACGGCTCGGTGGGATACCCGACTAAGGCTCGATTCAATTGCCGATTATTGTCCACGTCGTGGTAGACCGCGATCGCGTAGTTGCCCGGCGGTAACCCAACAAGCGTATACGAATCGTCATTCGTATCGACTTTGAATGATTGGACATGCGTCGCCTGCTCGTGATCGGGATAGCCCTGGCCGTCTGCAAATGCAGCGACCATCAATGTTCCATTCTTCTTTTTGATCCCCGTGACCTTCAACGTCAGCACCGATTCCGTTTCCTCAATAGACTCGGTTTCAGCGTCGTGTGGCTCCTCGAGAACTGGACGCTCCAGGCGATCGTCGATCGTTGGTTGAAATTTGATCCATGTGATTGCAACAACCAATCCAGTCAGTGCCAAGGCCATGATTCGAATCGATTTGGTTTGCGTTTGTTCAATCATCTCAAGATTCCCAGCGACGTGCGAATAGACGTGCGGCGATGGCCATGACCACGGCGGTGGTCCACAAGACAATCAATTGCGGTGCAAGTTCACGAACCGGTAAATCACGCCAAAATACTTTGTCGAATCCGTCCAAAGCCCATGCATTGAACGTCAGCAATCCGTATTGCCGCAGTTCTTCGCTCATGATGTATCGCGGCACCATGCTTCCACCAAGTGCCGACATCGTGAGAATCAAAATCACCGACACACCATTGAGCTGGCTGCGACTGTGGCACACGGTAGCGAGCAAGAGTGACAGGCTGGAGGC
>JABDKS010001016.1 GCA_013002105.1 Pirellulaceae bacterium
TGACATAGAGCCGGTTCGCGACGAAGAGAAAAGTGGCGATCAGTACGACGACTATTGGTTCGTCTACGGAACCGTCGATGGACGGCAGTCGTTCAGTGCCAAAGAACTGACGATTCAACCGGGTACAAAATGCAGATCGCAAGATCCTGGAGCGAGTAGTTGGATTACCGTCCAAGGTCGTGATCGAATCGGTTCATTCGATTTGCAAACGCCCGCGATGATTCGTTTCGGTGCGGATACGACCGACAAACTATTCATCTCACACACGGTCGCCACCGATGGCGTGGAGATCGAGAATCTGGGTACCGAACGACTCGTCGGCTTGCGGTACTTTGGTCCCGACACTCACAAAAATCCGCCCAAAGCGGGCAGCTAATCACATCGTCGCGGCTGCCCAACCTCCACCCTGTTATTCGCAACTGATCACCCCCATCCAATTTCCAAAACCCAAAGAGATCTTCTCATGAAAATTCATAACGCAATGTGGCCCGGATTGGTTGGCAAAGGCGACGACGAAGGTCAGGAGCCGCCGATCTCTCTGGAGCGAATGCTCGATTTGACTGCCGCGGCCCAGGTCGACGGTGAGAAGTTCGACGGGATCGATTATTTTTTGTTCCTGCCGCACACCGACCCCGAGGCTAGCGACGACGAGATCCGTAAGATCGCCGATATGATCCAGAGCAAAGGGTTTAAAGTCGGCTCACTGGTTGCCCCGGTCTGGCCCGGTACGGTAGGCGATTCGGCCATGGGTGACAAAGAGCAGACCGACAAGTTTTTGTCCGCTGTCAAAATGGCCTGTCGCATCGCCGGTATCTTCAACGACCACGGCGTCCGCCAGTATGGTGCGATTCGTATCGACAGCGCCGAATTCGGTGTCGAAAAATGGCGTGAAGACCCCAAGGCCAACACCTCCAAAATCGCCGCGACGTTCAAAGAGGCCGCCAAGATCGCCGCCGATCACGGCGAACGGTTGGCCGCCGAAGGCGAAATCTGCTGGGCCGGAATGCACAGTTGGAAAGACATCCTGGATTTGCTCGAAGAAGTCGGGATGCCCGAGTCACTCGGTTTCCAAGCCGACCTCGCACACACGTACTTGTATTTGATGGGCTACAACGCCCCCGAGCACGCACTGTTGCAAGAGGGTTACAGCGAAGATGAATTCTACGCCAAGTACGAAGAGATGACCGACAAGTTGCGGCCCTGGACCATGGACTTTCACGTCGCGCAGAACGACGGCGAAGTCCATGGGGCGGGATCGCACGACAAAACCGGTAAACATTGTCCGGCCGATGATCCCAACGGCAAACTGGACATCGTCAAATGTTCCGGCTACTGGCTCAAGGATGCCGAAGCACGCGGCATCAAACACATTTGTTGGGACGGTTGCATGTTCCCCAACTCGATGCTGGAAGACGTCGGTACGTGGAATACGATTTTGGAAACCATGATCAAAGTACGCAACGCCCACACCGCAACCGTCTAGCTGGCATTACCAAGTCAGTTCGTAATCCGTAGGCCAGGACCCGTCCTGGCAATGCGGCGGAAACGTATCTTGCAACGATTCCGCCAGCACATGATTCCGCCAGGACAGGTCCTGGCCTACCTACTTTCCGTTCATCACTCAGTTACTCCAACAGAATCTTCAAATGAAACCACTCAATATCGGACTGATCGGTTACGGCTTCATGGGTCGTACCCACACCAACGGTTACAAACGTGCGAACGATTTCTTTCCTGAACTCGAGTACCGACCCGTACTCAAAGCCGTCTGCGGTCGTAATGCGGAAAAGGTTCAGGAATTTGCTGACCAATGGCAGTACGAGTCGATCGAAACGGATTGGAAAGACCTGATCAAACGCTCGGATATCGATGCCGTCGACATCTGCACACCCAACAACTCGCACGCCGAGATTGCCATTGCCGCGGCCAAAGCGGGCAAGATGATTTTGTGCGAAAAGCCACTCGCCTTGAACGCCGAACAAGGCGAGGAGATGGTTGCAGAGATCGAAAAAGCGGGTGTCCCCAACACGGTTTGGTACAACTACCGCCGTGTGCCGGCCGTGACGATGGCCAAGCAATTGATTGACGAAGGTCGCCTGGGTCGCATCTTTCATTATCGCGCCAATTTCTTGCAAGACTGGACGATCTCTGATGACCTGCCACAGGGTGGTGCCGCACTGTGGCGTTTGGATGCCGCCGCTGCCGGATCGGGCGTGACCGGTGACTTGTTGGCCCACTGCATCGATACCGCACTCTGGCTGAACGGTTCGGTCACCGACGTCAGTGCCATGACCGAAACGTTTATCAAAGAACGCATGCACCAAGAAACCGGCAAAAAGCAGCCCGTTACGATCGACGATGCGTGCAGCTTTATGTGCCACTTCGAAAATGGATCGCTCGGATTGTTCGAATCGACACGCTACGCGCGTGGTCACAAGGCGCTGTATACCCTCGAGGTCAACGGCGAAAAAGCTTCGCTGCGTTGGGACCTGCACGACCTGCACCGTCTGGAATGGTTTACCACCGAAGACGAGGGACGGCTTCGCGGCTGGCGTAGCATTCACGTGAGCGATCATGGCGGAGACCAGCCCTACATGGACAAGTGGTGGGTTCCGGGATTGCAGATTGGCTACGAGCACACGTTCGTCCACCAAGTCGCCGATTTTCTCAAAAGTCTCCAAGAGGGCACGCCCTGTCATCCAACATTCCGCGATGCCCAAGAAACGCAAAAAGTGTGCGATGCGGTCCTGGCCAGTGCCAAAGAAGGTGCCTGGAAGAACGTCTAGGGACGGACCGTCCTCGTTGCGATGCAGTTGTCTCAACCGACAGCGCGGTTGCTCACGATCACGTTTCAAACGCGGCCGGATGGCCGCGTTATTTTTTGCGCGATGACAAAACGTAGCGAGCGAAATCAATCAGTCCGCTAAATCGATAATCGCCGTCGACGTACTTCTCGATCACGTAGAACGCAAAGTAGTACGCACGACAACTGGCCCAAACGCAGATGATCAGTAACATCAACACGTCCCATCGCCACACACGTGACATCAGCAAACCGCCAGCGAACAGAGCCAGCAAGACAAAGAGGATGCCCTTGGCATAAATGGCCTTGTCCGAGCGCAGATCGCGAAAAAGTGACATGATGGGTCCGCCTCCAAAGTGCGAGAGATTCATACATCAGGATCGCATTGCCAACAGACTTTGGCAAACATTCGCCAAAGTGCAGGAACCTCCGGCCACGAGATCGTACCGCTCAGAAATCGCGTCGGGCTCCGAGTGTGCACGTACCTTCAACATTCCCACCGGCCCATTGCGCTCCGGCGGCCGGTAGGAACCTCGTCTTTACCCACAAGTCTGCTGATTGATAGCTTTTTTAATTCACCCTCCCACGCGCTTAGTTATCCATGTAATAGAGACTTGTTCGTGGGAGGGTCGGCACCGAGCTTTAGCGAGTGTGACGGGGAG
>JABDKS010001019.1 GCA_013002105.1 Pirellulaceae bacterium
CAAACCAGCAGCGATCAAGACAACGACACCGAAACGATCGATGCTGAAGAGTTCTACGGCACGGATTACGACGGCGGCTATGCATCGTTCCGAGATGACGACAACGACGGATTCTACGAGTCCTACAGTCGGTATCACGACCTGGACGGTGACCGCCTGCACGATAGTTACGCGACCTACCGCGATACCAATCGCGATGGCCAGTACGATGACTACAAGCTCAATCAGACCGTTGCGGGAACGCCCAATGCGGTCCATCGGTCCAAAGTCGCTCAATCCACCAAGGAAGGCCTGAGCGGGAAACGCGAGCAGATTTCTGGCAAGATCGTCGACACCAAATACGTCAAACGACTTGGACAGCCCAGCTATCTGCTGCATGTCCAAAGTCAGGACGGCAAGAAGATGTGGGTCGACATGGGGTCGAATTCGACTTACCAGTTGTTCAAGGATGACTCGGTGACCGCCCATGGACCTATCGTCAAGATGGGTGACAAACGGGTTCTGTTGGCGACCATGGTCGATATCGACGGTAAACAACGCGCAGTGCCACGAACGGGTCGCCGTTTCAGCGGTACAGTCAAATCGACTCGAACCGCCAAAGTAAGCGGCCAAGAGCACCTCGTTGCGAAGCTGGAGACGGAGTCTGGCAAAATGCTGACGGTCGATATGGGCGACGTTGCTGACAACAAAACCGTCAAAAAGGGTGACAACGTAGAGATCACCGGTGTTCCCGTCAAAGTTGGCGATCGTGTGGTCTTGATTGCTGATAAGAATTCGCTGTAAGCGAACGTTTTTCAGATGGCCCCCCGCCAAAGGATCACTTGAGTTTTGCAGAAGTGGCTGGGGAGCTTTGCAAAGGGCACGGGAGTTCAATCGAACTCCTGTGCTTTTTTTTTGCGCATTCGTCTCCTTTTGTACAGCACATCTCCCACGCAAACGCGACGAAACGGAGCATCCATTCCCCCGACGATTTCGATGCGTTAGGTTAAACGTTGGCTCAGATACCGCGCAGAGAGAAACGACGATGCAGAAACGAACGCTTGGCACAAGCGACTTGGAGTTGACCGTTATTGGGCTTGGCACCTGGGCCATCGGTGGCGGTGATTGGGCGTTCGGTTGGGGGCCACAAGACGATCAGGAGTCGATCGACTGCATCGTTCGAGCGGTCGATTTAGGTGTTAACTGGATCGATACGGCCGCGGTCTACGGTCATGGTCAGAGCGAGCGTTTGGTCGGCAAAGCGATCGGTCAGATCGATCCCGCCCAGCGACCCATGATTGCCACCAAGTGCGGGCGGACGTCGTTGGCTGACGGCGGAATCGGAAAGTCTTTGCAACGCGATAGTGTGATCGCTGAATGCGAGGCAAGCTTGAAACGCCTGGGAGTCGACTGCATTGATCTGTACCAGATGCACTGGCCCGAACCAGATGAAGAGATCGAAGAAGGTTGGCAGACGCTCGTCGACTTAAAAAAACAAGGCAAGGTCCGGCACATCGGTGTCTCCAATCACAGCGTTGGCCAAATGGAGCGATTGCAAGCGATCCATCCGATTGCGTCCTTGCAACCGCCTTACAGCATGATGGCTCGCGAGGTCGAAACGGAGATCTTGCCGTATTGCGGTCAGCAAAATATCGGCGTGATCGCATACAGCCCAATGGGCAAGGGAATGTTGACCGGAGCATTCAATGCCGACCGAGTTGCCTCGTTGGACGATTCGGACCACCGCAGTCGTGATCCCCGTTTTCAAGCCCCGCAATTGCAAGTCAATCTGGATTTTGTTGCCCAACTGAGTGAAATCGCCAGCGGACTTGGCTGGACGCTTCCAGAAATTGCGATTGCTTGGGTGATGCGACGACCTGAATTGACCGCTGCGATTGTGGGCACGCGTCGCCCCGAGCAAATAGAACAGACAGTGGTCGCCGGTACACGTTCGTTGGATGACGCGACGATCGCCGCGATTGACACTCTGCTGAAACAGCGAGATGACCAGCTTGCCTCGCTCAGTGGCGTCCAGCAAGCTCGCGTCTAGAAGAATAAACACGGAACGATGCAGTGAATTGGAAACCGATCTCCGGGATTGTGCCTCCGTTGGTGACGCCGCTGGCCGATCGCGACACCATCGATATCGATGGGACCCGCCGCTTGCTGGACCATGTGATCGAGGGCGGCGTATCCGGCGTATTCGTATTGGGAACGACCGGCGAAGCGCCCAGTTTGAGCTACCGGGTGCGTCGCGAATTCATTCAGTTGGCATGTGATGTCGTTGCCGATCGCGTGCCCGTCCTGGTTGGTGTCACGGACACGTCGTTTGTCGAATCCGTTGCGCTGGCTAATGTCGCTGCCGACGCCGGCGCGGCCGCCGTTGTATTGTCGACGCCCTACTATTTTCCGGCCGGGCAAACCGAGTTGGCGTTGTACATCGACCATATCGTCCAAGAGTTGCCGCTGCCGTTGATGTTGTACAACATGCCCAGCTTGACGAAGGTTTGGTTTGAATTTGATACGCTTGCAAAACTAACGCGGCACCAACAGATCGTCGGCGTCAAAGATAGCAGCGGCGACATTGACTATTTTCAACAGTTGATTGAGTTAAAAGAAATGCGTCCGGATTGGTCCATGATGATTGGTCCAGAGCATCTGACGGCCGAAGCCATTCGACTGGGCGGCGACGGCGGGGTCAACGGAGGTGCGAACGTGTTTCCAAAGTTGTTCGTCGACTTTTATCAAGCCGCTGTGACGGATGATGAAACCGAAGTCGATCGTTTGCAAGAGATCGTCGATGCCTTTCAAGCGATCTACGACGTTGGCAAGTACGCCAGCCGCCATATCAAAGCGACGAAGTGTGCGTTGTCGCTCCGGGGTATCTGTAGCGATCACATGGCCGAACCTTTCAATCATTTTCTGCCGCCCCAGCGAGCCAAAGTGAAGGCGATCCTGGATCAGCTGGATCTTTAATTCATTGCTAAATCGGCTTCGTTGTGTCTCGATCCACTGCCAATGTCCTGTTGCTATTAGCTGGAGCGATCTGGGGCATGGGATTCATCGCCCAGCAAACGGCCATGGAAGACATGCCGGCGATGTTGTTTATCGCACTGCGTTTTTTGCTGGCAGCCGCCGTCGTCGCACCGTTGTCGTTGTGGGAACTCAGGCATCAAATCGAACCGTTTTCGCCCCAAACGTTTGGACGGTTCTCGATCTTGGGCGGTGTCTTTTTCATCGCCATGACGCTACAGCAACTTGGTTTGCTGGGAACGACGGTCACGAACGCCGGCTTCTTGACAGCGCTCTATGTCGTCATGGTTCCGATCGTTTTGTTTGTCGTTCTTCGACAGCGTCAGCCCATCGTGATTTGGATCGCAGCGGCGATTTCATTGACCGGAATCTTTTTGCTCAGTGGTGGCAGTTTGGCACGTATCACATGGGGCGACTGGTTCGTTGTGCTTTGTGCCTTTTTTTGGGCGATCCACGTCATCTTGGTCGGCAAGTTCGTATCGGAAACAACGTTGCCGATCACGATGGCGGCGACGCAGTTCTTGTTGTGTGGACTATTTGCCTTGCTCGCGCACGTTGGATGCGCAATCGCCGACGTGGTGGATTGGGCGATTTCACCAGCCGTGCTCGTCGCGGCATCCCCGGAGATCCTTTACGCTGGCGTGATGTCCGGAGGGGTGGCATTCACATTACAGGTCGTCGCTCAGCGCCGGACCAGCCCCAGTATCGCGGCCATTTTGATGGGTTCAGAAAGTCTATTCGCCGCACTCTTCGGTGCCATCTTGTTGGGCGAACGCCTGCGTCCGTTAGGCTATGTGGGCTGTGTGCTGATTTTTTCGGCCGTGTTGGCGGTCGAGCTGTTGCCGACCAAACCAAGACGGAACAAGTGTGGCGAAATCGATGTGGTGGGCTCGCCATCGGATCCGGATTCGATTTAAATCTTGCTCTGACAACAGATTTGGTGAACTGAAAGGCCCCTTTATGAACGCAGATGTTTTTTGCGGTTGCATTCCCGCGCTGATGACCCCCTGCAATGCTGACCGTACACCGAATTTTACGGCGCTGGTTCGTAAGGCGCGGGAGTTGATGGATGTCGGCATGAGTGGAGTTGTCTATTGCGGTTCGATGGGCGACTGGCCGCTGTTAACCGATGATCAACGCCGCGAGGGTGTTGCGCAGTTGGTCGGGGCCGGGATCCCGGTGGTCGTTGGCACGGGTGCACAAAATCCCAAAATCGCGGCGCAGCACGCGGCGCACGCAGCCGAGGTCGGCGCGGCAGGGTTGATGGTGATTCCTCGCGTCCTATCACGCGGCACCTCGTCTGCCGCACAACGTCATCACTTCGCCGGCATCCTGGCCGCTGCACCGAATCTTCCGGCCGTCATCTATAACAGTCCTTACTACGGATTTGAAACCAAAGCCGACTTGTTCTTTGACCTCCGCAACGAATTTTCGAACTTGGTTGGTTTCAAGGAGTTCGGTGGCGCCGATGCACTCAGTTATGCCAGTGAACACATTACCAGCGGGGACGATGACCTGGTCCTGATGGCGGGCGTTGATACACAAGTCTTTCACGGGTTTGTTCATTGCGGCGCAGCGGGTGCAATTACCGGCATCGGTAACTGTTTGCCTAACGAGGTGTTGCACTTAATTGATTTGTGTCGACATGCTGCCAATGGCGATGCCGACGCGCGCCGATTTGCGCGCGAGTTGGATGACGCACTGATCGTCTTGTCCACGTTCGACGAGGGCCCCGATCTAGTGCTCTACTACAAATACATTTTGTATCTGTTGGGTGATAGCGATTTTGAATTGCATTTCAACGAGTCGGATTGTTTGAGTGATAGCCAACGCGGCTTCGTCGAATCTCAGCTGAAATTGTTTCAAGACTGGTACGCCGCTTGGCCAGGCAGGTTGACGCGGGCATGACACAATCGATCGATGTCGTTGATTCGCATACGGCCGGCGAACCAACCCGCGTGGTTATCCATGGCGGGCCGGACCTGGGATCGGGTCCGTTGACCCAGCGGCTGAATCGTTTTCGCAACCACCATGACAGGTTTCGCACGGCGGTCGTGCGGGAACCCCGTGGTTGGGATGTTTTGGTTGGTGCGTTACTGTGCGACCCACATGACGAAACTTGTGATGCCGGCGTGATCTTCTTTAACAACGTCGGCTACTTGGGGATGTGCGGTCACGGCATGATCGGAGTGGTCGAAACACTGCGGCACGTTGGCAGGTTAAACGATGGCAAGTGCCGCATCGACACGCCCGTTGGTGTGGTGACGGCCCGCGTCAACGCAGATGCGAGTGTTTCGATTGACAACGTCCCCAGCTATCGCAAAGCCAAGGACGTTGAAATCGAAATCGAGACGATCGGTCGCGTGGTCGGCGATGTCGCCTGGGGCGGTAATTGGTTTTACTTGATCGGCGAACCTCGTCAAGTTTTAACGCTCGACCGCGTCGACGAACTACAAACGGTCGCTTCGACGATTCGATCCGCCATCAATGCATCGGGATACCCCGAGATCGATCACATCGAACTGTTTGGTCAGCCCAATGACGCTGACAGTGATTCGCGAAATTTCGTTTTGTGTCCGGGAATGCAGTACGATCGATCGCCGTGCGGTACAGGGACCAGTGCAAAACTAGCGTGCTTGGCTGCCGATGGCCGATTGCATCCAGGTCAGACGTGGGTCCAAGAAGGTATTTTGGGGACGAAGTTTTTCGGCGACTATCGGTGGGCTGATTCCATGCAGCAGCAAGTCATCCCGACGATCACAGGACGAGCATTCGTAACCGCTGAATCAAAATTGCTGATGCAGGGAGAGGATCCGTTTCGCTGGGGAATCGCCTAACGAAACGCCCCGATCACTGGCCGGTGAATCGTCGCTCCCAGTACGAACTCTAATTAACGACGCCTGATAGCCGATCTATGTCCAAACACATCGCAATCATCGGTGCAGGCGTCGTTGGTCTCTCGACAGCTTGGTACTGCGCCAAGCGTGGACATCGAGTCACAGTGATCGATCGCAATCCCAGTCAACGTGATGGTTGTTCCTTTGGCAATGCGGGCATGCTGGTCCCCAGTCACATCGTACCTTTGGCGGCGCCGGGGATGATTCAACTGGGGCTCAAGTGGATGTGGAATCACCAGTCACCCTTCTACATCCGTCCGCGTGCGTCGATGGATCTTGTTCAATGGTTGTGGCAATTCAAAAAGGCGTGTACCACGCGACACGTCGAACAATCAGCTCCGCTGTTGCGAGATTTACATCTGCGCAGTCGTCAGTTGTACGAGCAGTTGGAGTCGGAACTCCCCGGTGGTTTTGGATTGCAAACGCGTGGCTTGTTAATGTTGTGCAAAACCGCGTCCGGGCTGGACGAGGAAGCCAAAACGGCGGACTTGGCAAACCGCCTGGGTGTGCCGGCGGAGGTGTTGGACGAAGCGGCGACGGCTCAATTGGATCCTCGGATTCAAATGGATGTGCTCGGCAGTGTTTACTATCCCGAAGACTGCCACCTGTCCCCGCGCCGATTGATGTCGTCGATGGAGGACTCGCTAAAGCAAAGCGATTGCGAGTTCCTTTGGCAAACAGATTCGATTGGGTTTACGAAAGCCGGCGGACTTGTCGACGCGGTCGTTACCAATCGCGGTGAAGTCACAGCCGACGAGTTTGTCATCTGCGGAGGGATTTGGTCGTCGAGCTTAGGCCGCGATTTGGGTCTGACACTACCGATGCAAGCTGGCAAAGGCTACAGCGTCACGTTGGAAAACCCGAGAGAACTGCCAGAGCTGTGCTCGTTGCTGCACGAAGCGCGAGTCGCGGTCACTCCCATTGATGGTACTTTGCGTGTGGGCGGGACCATGGAGATCGCCGGGCTGGATGAATCGGTGACGGCATCGCGTGTTCGCGGTATTTTGCAAGCGGTGCCGCAATATTTTCCGGCTTTGTCGTCGGATGATTTTGCGGGACTGTCGCCCTGGAGTGGGTTACGGCCCTGTTCGCCGGATGGGATGCCCTATTTAGGACGCACATCGCGATGGGGCAATGTCGTCGTGTCGACAGGGCACGCGATGATGGGAGTCAGTTTGGCGCTCGCGTCGGCACAGATCGCCGGCGAGATTATCGACGGTGTCAGGCCGACGGTTGCGGGACTCAAAATGCTGTCGCCGGACCGTTACTAGTCGTCACTCATCGTGACGGGGCCTGCGTCGAATGACCACGCAGGCAATTACCGTCGTCGATAATGGCTGGGCGACTGACCCACACTTTTTTTGAATGCGACGGTCAGGTATTCGACGTGTTGGAATCCGGTCCGACTGGCGATTTGTGCAAGCGTCAAGTCCGTCGTCGTCAGCAGTTGTTTGATCCGTTCGATTCTCAATCGGGCGATTTCCTCGTGCGGAGTTCGGCCCAGGATTTTTCGAAAACGACTTTCGAGCACGCGACGCGACAGGGGCGTGTGACGCAGAACGTCACTGACATTGATCCCGGTCAGTGCATTCTCTCGGATGAATCGGACCGCCGTGGCGACATCATCATCATCGATCGCCAGAATATCAGTCGATTGTCGTGTTTGAACTCCCAAAGGTTCGATCAGCAGCGGCTGCGCAGCGACTCGTTCGCCAGACATCATTCGGTCTAGTAGTTTTGCTGCTTCGTATCCGGCGCGCTTGCTGTTTGGTATCACGCTAGAAAGTGGCGGATCCGCAAGGTCGCAAACCAGTCGGTCGTTGTCCGATCCGATCACGGCGACCTGTTCGGGGACAGCTAGATCCAACTCACGACAAACATCCAAGACTTGTTGTGCCTTGATGTCGTAACACGCCATGATGCCGACCGGGTTGGGGAGCTCTCGCAACCATTTCGCCAATGCTGCCTTCTCGCGATCCCATGTGTAATCGGGATCCAGCCGAGAAATGGATTGGTGAACAAAGTAATCGCAATCAGCCTCGGCGACGGCGTCGCAAAAGTGTTGCTCCCGCCAGAGTGACCAATTAAACCCAGGGTCACCGACGAAGGCCAAGTTCTTGAATCCGCGGTGCAGTAGATGGTCGGCAGCCAGTTGTGCGATCGCCATGTCGTCGGTCTCGACCCACGGGATGTCCTCCACGCGGCGTGCGGCGCTGACATCCACAACGGGAACACCGCGACGGCGAACGGCGTTGGCCACTTCGTCCGTCTCGATGCGAGCGATGATTCCGTCGCCTCGCCAAGATGCCAGCCAACTGGGGGGCGGCGCCGTGCGATCTTGCTCGGGCAAATAGATTGACCAAGGGCCATGTTGGTTGACGTAGCTGACCACGCCATCGAGTACGCCGCGGGCATAGCCGTTGGAGGTTTCGATCAATAACGCAACGTTGGGCCGGGATTTCATGCGGGTGAAATAAATTAAAATCAGTTGCGGCGTTCAGGATCGACCGGGCTAGTTGACCCGAATGACTATTGTAGAAAGTGGTTTTTCGGAGCGGTGAAAAATCTCATGTTTCCTGCGCACAATCTCATGGACTGGCTCGCCAAAACGGTCAGAATGCTGCCATGACCCCAGCGTCGGCCATCGCGATATGGCGGTTGGATTTCCCCGAATCAGACAAAAGGAACGAGGCTCCATGAGTAAGACTGTCAACGTAGCGATGATCGGATTGGGGTTTGGTGCCGAGTTCATTCCCATTTACCAAGCACACCCGAGCACCAACGTACTGGCGATCTGTCGACGTAGTGATGAAGCACTCAAGCAAACCGGCGACCAGTTTGGAATCGAACACCGCTACAAAAACTACGATGATGTTTTGGCCAACCCGGACGTGGACTTCGTTCACATCTATAGTCCGATCAACGACCATGCGTGGATGTCGCTGAAGGCATTGGATGCCGGCAAGCACGTGATGTGCACCGTTCCCATGGCAACCACTGTCGATGAATGTCGACAAATCGTCGAAAAGGTCAAACAGACTGGCTTAAAGTACATGATGGCCGAAACCGTGGTTTACAGTCGAGAGTTCTTGTTCATTAAAGATATGTACGAGAAAGGTGAACTGGGAAAAATCCAACACGTTGCCGCATCGCACCCTCAAGACATGGACGGATGGCCGGAGTACTGGGAACGAATGATCCCGATGCATTACGCCACACACGTCGTCAGTCCTTGTCTCGGGTTGGTCGATGGATTGGCCGAATATGTCAGTTGCTTTGGGTCGGGAACGGTTCGCGATGACATTGCGAAAAAATCAGGTAACAAGTTCGCTGTTGAATCCTGTCACATCAAAATTAAAGACAGTGATCTGACGGCGCACATTTGGCGATTCCTCTATGACGTGGCGCGTCAGTACCGCGAAAGTTTTGATGTCTACGGAACGAAGAAAAGTTTCGAGTGGACGTTGATCGAAAACGAACCCCACGTTTTGCACACGGCAAAGAAACCGGAACACGAAATTGCCGAGAAAATCGAAGTCACCGATTTTGCGCATCTGCTGCCGCCGGAGATCCAGCGATTCACGTTGCCACAAGAGATCCATGACACCGAACACCTGTCATTCATCCAAGGGGGCGGTCACGGCGGATCCCACCCCCATTTGGTTCACGAATTCACATCGGCTTTGCTGGAGGATCGTGATCCGCGGCCCAACGCGGTCACCAGCGCGAACTGGACGTGCGTTGGAATCTGTGCCCACGAATCGGCACTCAAAGGTGGAGAGAAGGTAGCGTTGCCCGAGTTCACCCTGGGCTAATGTTTTGTTGCAGAAGCCTTCGACCCGAATGTGTACCGGTGTTGAAGGAAACTGGTTTGATGACATCCCCGCATATCCCCCTCAGGCACTCAGCTAGATGACACCTATCAAGTTCACACTTACTTTCCTGTTCGCCTTGGTCGCGGTCACCGCGCAGGCGGGTAATTTGGATGTATTGTTCTTGGGCGACAACGGTCACCATCAACCACGTCCTCGTTTTGATCAGATTCAGCCGGTGATGGCTGCACGAGGCATTCGTCTGGTCTACACCGACAAAATGTCCGATTTGAATGCGGACAATTTGGCGACCTATGACGCCTTGCTCGTGTTCGCAAACATTGACGAGATTGCACCGGATCAAGAACGTGCGTTACTGGATTACGTATCCGGTGGCGGCGGTTTTGTGCCGCTGCACTGCGCGACCTACTGCTTTCGCAATTCCGATGCGGTCGTCGCGTTGATGGGTGCCCAGTTCAAGCGTCACGGCACAGGAGTCTTTCGAACGACGATCGAGAACACGGATCATCCGGTCATGCGCGGCTTCGGCGGATTCGAAAGCTGGGATGAAACCTACGTTCATCATTTGCACAACGAAAAAAACCGAACGGTCTTGTCCTACCGCGTCGACTCCGAAGGCCGCGAGCCATGGACGTGGGTCAGAACCCATGGCGACGGGCGTGTGTTCTATACCGCATGGGGACATGACGAGCGGACATGGGGCAACGCCGGTTTCCAAAATCTGTTGGAACGCGGCATCCGCTGGGCTGCAGGCGATGATCCCGCTGACGTCCCAGTTTATCAAAGTGACATGCCCTTCCCCGTTCCGAAAATGACGGAGATTCCCAAGGACCTGAAGCCGTTCGAGTTCATGGATGCCGGCGGAAAGATTCCCAATTACACACCGAGTGACAAGTGGGGTGTACAAGGAGAGGACTTCACCGAGATGCAGAAACCAGTGCCGGCTGAGGAGTCGATCAAGCACATCAGCGTCCCGCAAACAATGCGAGTGGAGTTGTTTGCCAGCGAGCCGGATATCGGCGGAAAGCCGATCGCGATGGCCTGGGATGAGCGCGGCCGATTGTATGTCGCCGAAACCTACGACTACCCCAACGAACTGCAACCCGAAGGAAAAGGTCGTGACCGGATTCGAATTTTGGAAGACACCGATGGAGACTGGAAAGCGGACAAATCCACTGTCTTTGCCGATAAGTTAAGCATCCCCACCAGCATTACTTTTCATCGCGGCGGCGTGATCGTGCATGACGGAACCAAGACGCTGTACCTGAAAGATACCAACGGTGACGATGTTGCCGATCAACGCACACCACTGTTTACCGGTTGGAATCAGGAAGACACCCACGGCGGCGTTAGTAATTTTCAATACGGTTTGGATAACTGGATCTGGGCCATGCAGGGTTACAAC
>JABDKS010001020.1 GCA_013002105.1 Pirellulaceae bacterium
GCGTACAACATTCGCTATCTTGGAACTGCTGCCCATGGTTGAATCCTCTGACACTTCCGCTTACTCACTCGGGCTCATGTTGGGCGGCGGAGGTGCACGCGCGGCTTACCAGGTCGGCGTCTTGCAAGCGATCGCCCGCCAACATCCGCAACTGCGGATTCCCATACTGACGGGCGTCTCGGCCGGCGCAATCAACATCGCACACTTGGCCAGTTTCGAAGGTGAATTGAGTGCGAGTGTCGATGTCCTCACCAAACTTTGGGGCGATCTGAAACTGGAGAACGTATTCCGCACCGGCGGATGTTCGCTTTTGTGGCGAGCCATGAAGGTCGGGATGAAACTGAGCGTTGGACTGCCGCCATTTTTCGGGCCGGTGCACGGCATGGTCGATACCGAACCACTTCGTGAATACCTTCATGGTGCGTTGAAAACAAGCGACGGTGTATTGCTTGGGATCGATCAGAATATTGCTTCGGGTCGTATACAAGGGGTCGCGTTGACGGCCAACTCATACGAGACCGGCAGTACCGTTGTCTTTTTTCGTGGACACGAAATTGAAGCTTGGGAGCGGCCCAATCGCAAAAGTATTGAGACACGTTTGACGGTCGAGCATATCATGGCATCGTCAGCGTTACCGCTGCTGTTCCCGCCCATCCGCGTTGGCGACCGCTGGTATGGCGATGGCGGAGTTCGCCTGAGTGCTCCCTTGGGTCCCGCCGTGCACATGGGGGCCGATCGATTACTCGTGATTTCAACTCACTTTCGCGGTGCAACCGCGGCACCAGCATCGATGCCCGAACCACCGTCGCCGGCGACCGTGCTGGCGGCGATGTACAACGCACTGTTTCTGGATCAACTGGACCAAGACGTCCACCAAATGAACCGCACGAATCATCTGGTTCAGCACGTGAGCGAAGAGCATCGTCACGGTTTACGCGAAGTTGACTTGCTGGTGCTCCAACCGTCCGAAGATATCGGTGCGATTGCGTTTGAATTGAAAGATCACGTCCCACCAACGTTTCGGTATCTGTTGAATCGTCTAGGTAGCGGACAGTCCAGCAGCGAAGATCTACTGAGCACGATGTTGTTTCACCCTGATTACATTCATCGGCTGATCGAAATCGGCCAGCGTGATGGTCAGAGGCAAGCCGATCGAATCGCGCAGTTCTTAGCCTAACAGAAGGCGATTGCACCCAAAGTGTACTACGACAGCAAACGTCTATTTGGCGCCGGATTTCACACACAAACAAGTCGAACCGAGTTTGATGTCAGCTCTTTTCCAAGCTGCTTGAAATCGCCGCTGAATCATTTCTGCTTGCGAGTTCTTTCCTTGAGCTTCCAGGCACCGCATCAAGCCGTACAGTGACCAGCCATTCTCGGGCCACTGTGTCAGATCGGCACGGTAGACTTCCTCTGCTTCTGCCCATCGCTCAGCGTCGACCAGGACTGCGCCGAGCGAATGTCGCACTGGTTGAATCCATTCAGGCGGTTCCATGTACAGCAATTCAGTTTCTGCCTGAACTCCTCTGCTAAGTTCAGCGACCGCGGTATCGATGTCACCTTTTTGAAATGCGATTTCGCCAGCCAACGTGTGCTCACCCACATTCAAAATATCGGCTGCCGAATTAATCGCCCCCTTGGCGTCCTCGGGTACCGCTTGAACCGCCTTGCGAAATAGTTCTTGCTCGAGCTCTGCCGCGTTGAAATCGTGTTTAGCCGCCAACGCCGTGGCGCGAGCAAATCGCCACATGGCTTGGGTGATGGGTAGGTCGTCACGCGGCGCGGGTAATTCCAGCACCTCGTCCCACTTGCCGAACCGGACGAGCACCTGATACTTGATCGACATGAATGGATCCGCCAACTCGGCCGACTCCTGCAAAAAGTCCAGTGGAACTGAAGCCAACGTTTGCTCTGCTGCTTTGATCGCACGATCCTGTCGACCTTCCATCATGCAGACGAACGAGAGGAAATGGGGATTGTGAAGCATGTAAATGGAGTAGAAGCCCTGTTTGGGCGACGACCGTCGGTAGACTTCGTCTACTTGCATCGACAATTCGTTTTGGTCCGCAGCAAGCGACCACTGGCCGGTTCTTACGTCGATATGTGCCGGCATGTGAACCATGTGACCCGATCCGGGCATCAGTGACCTCAAACGATCCGCGGCAGCAGAAGCCCTCTCCGGATTTGGCGACGCTTCCACTGCGTGAATGAATAGATGGTTCGCGCCCGGATGAGTGGGTTGCCTGGCCATGACATTCTCGAGCACTTCCAGAATCCGCGGTGTTTCTGGTCGAGGATTGCCGTCGTCAGACCAAAGATCCCAGGGACGCAGATTCATCATCGATTCGGCGTACCAGACGGCGACATCCAAATCATTGGGAAACTGTTCGTGCACTCGCTCCATCGCGACACAATAGCGTTTGTCTAGTTGCTCGCGTTGAGCAATATTTTCG